>NZ_JBBEWN010000004.1:0-228740 GCF_038739695.1 Zongyangia acetica
AGGGATTTATTGCACAGTCCGAGCCGCTTGGATTCCATAGCGGCGGCAGTCATTTCAAAGGTCTTGCCTGCGCCCACGGCGTGTGCCAAGAGGGTGTTGCCGCCGTAAAGGATATGGGCGACCGCATTTTTCTGATGTTCCCGAAGCTCAATTTCGGGATTCATACCACTGAAAGTGATATGGCTTCCGTCATACTCACGGGGACGGATACTGTTGAACTTGTCGTTATACAGCCGTACCAACTTTTCCCGTCTTGCGGGATCACGCCACACCCAATCCTGAAAGCCCTGCTTGATAAGCTCCTGCTTCGACTGGGCGATAGCAGTTTCCTTTTTATTGAGGACAGCTTTCTTTTTGCCCTCATCATCTTCGATATAGTCGAAAACACGCACATCTTTCATATTGAGCGTATCTTCAATAATTTTGTAGGCGTTGACACGCTTTGTGCCGTAGGTGTTGTAGGCTTTCAGGTTTCCACGGTCATAGGATTTTCCCTCCACATTCCATTCGCCCGTCAGCTTTGAGTAATGGACATTGATGTTCCATCTCGCATAAACAGGCGTATCCAAAAATTCATACATAAACTGCTGTGCAATTTCTTCGGGCAACCAAGTCGTGCCGAGCTGTACGAAAATCTCGCTGGCAGTCAGGTCTTTCGGCTGTACCTTTTCCAGAGCTTCAGCATTGATGTTGTAATCTTCGGGGTAGACTTCGGCGGATTTTTTCGCCCAAGCGAGCTTTTCCCGCACATTGCCGGAAAGATATTCGTCCGCCATCAGGTACTTTCGCTCGGTGCTGTTTCCGTAACCGTACATCGGGTTTAAGAAGATGACGCCTTTTAATTCCTCATAGATTTCCTGCTCTGTCTTGCCCGTGAGAGAACACATATATTCCATATCCACACAGGCTTTTTCGCCCATAGATACGGCAAGCGCTTCGCTGGCGGTATCCACCGAGGTAACGGGGGTGTGCGGTTTGATCGTCCGCTTCGTGAACATATCCGCCTTGCGCTCCAGCTCCCCGTTTTCATCCAACACCTCCAGTGCGGAGAGCAGGGCAAAGGAGCTGTCCTGTGAAAAAGCGGACACATTCGCACGGGAATTGATCAGCCCGTACTTCTTGGAGAAGTTATCATAAAGCGTATTGAGCTTCTGCTGTTCCTTTTCGATTTCATAATCGGGATAATCGGCAGTCTGCATTTCAATCAGGCTGCGAACACTGTCCCGTATGGCAATCATACCCTTAATGCGGTTTTCCGCCGTAGCTGAACACTCCACCGGCGTCATTCGGGAATTTTCACGGTAATAGATTTTATCGTCCACGACCGTATAGGAAAAGTTGCGGACTTCGGGATCGGCGGGAATGGAGTTATCTTCTTCGGTCAGTTCCTCGTCCACTTCGTAATCCGTGATCTCTGCGTGGATATTGGAAATGGCTTCGTCCAAAAGCTCGGCAAGGTCGGCATTTTCATAAAGGACAACGGTATCTTCTTCGCCGAATCTGCCGGACACGGTTTTCCATTCGCCAAGTACCATTTCAGGATGATCGACAAAGTAGGTGTTCATCTTCACGCCGTTTTCATCGGTGTTCAGGTGTACCCATTCAGGCTCAAGGTCAATGAGCCTATCCCGTTTTTGCAGGATCAGAATATCCGAAACGACCTCCGTTCCGGCGTTTCCCTTAAAGGTGTTGTTCGGCAATCGAATAGCGCCGAGCAGGTCTGCTCGCTGTGCGATATACTTCCGCACGGCTGGATTTTCCTTATCCATCGTGCCTTTGCTCGTAATGAGCGCCATCACGCCGCCCGGTCTAAGCTTGTCTAAGGACTTCGCAAAAAAGTAGTCGTGGATTAAAAAATTATGCTTGTTATACCTCCTGTCATTCACTCGAATATCGCCGAAAGGCACATTCCCGATCACAGCGTCAAAGAAGCTGTCGGGGATATTTGCTTCCTCAAACGGCTGCGCCGCTATTGAGGTTTTCTGATAAAGCTGCTGTGCGATACCCGCTGAAATCTTATCAATCTCAACGCCGTAGATTTTGCTGTCCTGCATAGACTGGGGCAGCATACCGATAAAGTTGCCGATTCCGCAGGAAGGCTCTAAGATATTGCCCTCCCGAAAGCCCATCTGCTCCATTGCCTTGTAGATTGAGGAAATGACAACGGGTGGGGTATAGAAGGCGGTCAGGGTGCTTGCCCTTGCGCTTTCGTATTCGTCTGGAGAAAGGGCGGTGTAAAGTTCAATAAACTCATTTGCCCACGAGGAATTGTTCTCGTCAAATGCTTCGGGAATACCGCCCCAACCGACATACTGCGAAAGGATTTCCTGTTCTTCGGGCGTTGCAAAGCGGTTGTCAAACTCACATTCCTTCAGCACATTGATTGCTGCCATATTTCTGCGGAAGCGTTCTTTTTTGCCTGCCTCCGGTACTTCGTGGGAAGCAAGGTCAAAGGTATTCCGTTCGGACAACGGGATTTCAGGGTGCAGATCAAAGGTCTGTACCCGTGAGCGCTTCGGCTGGCTGAAAGCGGGCGTGAATGGCTCGGCTTCTTTCTGCTCAGGCTGTTCGGCGGATGTGTTCTGCTTTGCCCGTTCCACATAAAGCCATTCAGCAGCTTCCTTTTCTGAAACAGATTTCTTGACCTGTTCAAAGTAGTCGTTTGCCTGCCACTCGCTCTTAAATTCCTCGCTGACGCCTTCATCGTCGATATAGATCGCTTCCGTCAAATCGTCCCAAATGGCATAGCCTTCATCGGTTTCAATGACGAAAAATCTCTCGTCGGGCGGGAGCGTATTTTCTGCCGCAATATGCTCCGCCTGCCTGAGCATTTCATCTGCCCTGTCCTTTGCAAGATAGGGCGAATCAATGATTTCTATGCCCTGCGGCGGCGGATCAAGCTCGCTGATAAAATCCTGCGGTATGATGTTCCCGTCTTTATCCTTATAGAAAACGACGGTAAAAGGAATACCGTAGTAATTTTCTTCCTTTATATCCTTTTCAAACTGATAGGGGCTGGTGTATTCAACGCTTTCCCGCACCGTCCCGTCCGTATGCAGATAGTCGATTCTGCCGACCGGCTGCGACTGCACCGGATCTTCCTTATTGGTCGATACGATGTTTCGGGTGCTGCGATCTCCGTTTTCCAAAGAGCAGACTGCCACATCAAAACCACGATCAAGCAGCATATTGACATAGGTTTCCAAGCGGTTTGCCGGAAAGCCGCACATCTGTGTTCGCTGATTGCCGCCAATAGAACGGGAAGCAAGATTCAGCTCCAGCGCTTCGCTTACGGTCTGTGCGTCCGCACCGTAGACTTCAAAGAAATCGCCCATTTGATACAGCACAAGTCTGCCGGGATTAGCACTCTTGATTTCGCTGTACTCACGATAAGCGTCCGTAAAGCTGCTGCGCTCGTTCTGCTGAACAAGGCGCATAAAGCTGTCCTTTTGCTCCAAACGGGGCTGCGGATTTTGCACAGAGCGATCCATCAGCTCAACATTCCAATCGTCTACCCGTGTGATTTCAAAAGGCTTTCCGTCCAAATACACTCTGTCTCCCACCTGATATGAGGCTGCAAACAGAGCTTTTTGCTGTTCCCGTGCCGCCGCCTGCTCAATCCTTGACACTACATCATCGGGCAGACCGTCCACATAGTAGCGGATTTCGCCCTCATCGCTGATATGGGCAATCGTCTGATAATCGCCGTTTTCCTCAACGGCTCTGTTCCAGACAGTAAGACCGTTTCCAAGATAGCCCATACCAATGTCAAAGGCAGGCGCTTCGTCTGTCTTTTCTTCGGGTGGCAACTCCTTGACCTTCAGATGGTCGTTCAGCGGATTTTCCCGCACTCTGCGGTCAAATTCCGCCCTGTCCATTTCCTTATTGAACAAAGGATACTGTGTATCAAAAAGCCTTACCTGTTTATCATCAAAGGCAAGGATTTCGTATTCGTCAGCGCCGATATATACCGTATCGCCGAGATGATAGGCATACTGCGCCTCCTGCTGCGGCTCGCTTTCAGCCGCCTGCACCGATTCCTGTTCAAGCGGAGCAGAGGATAGAATTTCACGGTTTCTCTGTTCTTCGGCAAGTTCTGCTCGGCGTTCCTCCTGCTTTTCAAGCCACTGCGGGTAAATCTCTTTTTCCTTTGGATTGAGATAACGGTCAAGGCGTATCAGTTCCTTTATCCGCTTCTCAACCTGAGTCCAATTCAGCCGGATATGCGGCTTGTCATTGCCGATACCTTTTGAGATCAAAATGCCTTTTCCGTCGTGCTGTTCGTCAATGCCTGCGCCGACAATAGCGGGATAAGCGCCGCCCCAACCGTATTCATTTTTCAGAAAATCGGCATTTTCCTTTGCAGACAGGCTCTTTTCAAACTGTTCATAGATACGAAACTTTCCCTCCGATACGCCGCTTCCACGAGTGAGAACAGCGTCGATCATCTCCTGAGAAAAAGAAAAAGCAGAGGTTTTTCCCTCTGCCTGCATATCCAAAAAGTTCAGTTGCCCGTCCATAGACGGAAGCGGCTTTCTTGTATCCTGCAATTCGCCGAGCAGCCGCATTGCTTCAAAGTGCTGTGCAATCACGCCCCAATCGTAAAAACTCTGTGCTGTCCGGCTATCGTAATTTCCTTCCCAAAGCTGAAGCACATTCTGCCAAGTTTTGTACCCGACTCGCCGCCCGTCGCTCAAAATCACTTCGGTATAGTCGTTATTGAAAATACCCTTGATATATTCGGTACGGGCGGCGTTATCGGGATTGCTTTCATAGAAAGCACGAATTTCCTCTTTCGAGGCTTTCAGGTGGGGCGTTGTGCCGAGGATTTCACGGATGGTATCGTCCCCGCCGAAAAACGGTAGACTGGTATCTTCGTGTCTCCTGTCATAATAGTCTAAGCGAAGATTACTTCCGCTTTCACGATTTCCTGCACTCTGTTCCTCAGATTGTTCATTTCCCGCACCCACTTCATCATATCCGCCGCTTTCAGGCTCTCGGTCAAGCCCTCCTGCGCCGCCATCTGCTTCATCAGGATTTCTCCCAGCTTCATCGCTGTCTGCTCGGTTTCCGCCAAATGCTGTGTCAGGGTGCAGCTCGTCAGAAGATTGTAGTACCGGATTTTGTGATGTTCCCTGAGAAATTTCCGCCTCATCTGAGCGTACCTGCCCAAAGTTACCTCCGGTTGCTGCGGCATTGTCAGGTCGGGAAGATTGTAATCGCCCTGCATTGTGTATGTCAGCTCGTTCATTTTCAAAGCTCCTTTCGCTTTTATTTTCAGCCTTATTGTATTCCGGTTTTTCTCTGCCCGCAATGATGCGATTTTGCCTTTCAAGGGCAAGAATGGTACGGGAGATTTCCCCAAGCCCCATCTCCGCAATATCGCTTGACGCAATACCGAGGGCGTTTAAGGCTTCCGGCGTATTGAAATTTGTAATGACAGAGAAATCCTCCGCTTCAAAAAACGGCTCGGTATCTATCCCAAGCCTTGTCATCATCATATACGCCACGCTGTTTGTTACCGCCTTCTTATACATAGCGGTAATCATATCCTCCGAAAGACCGTAGAGGAAGCTGTCATCTGCGGCATACATCAGATCGCCCAAATAGTCGGGAATATTATCCTCCACGGCGTTTTTAGCGGCGCTCAGCACTGCGTCCGCAAGGCTTTCCCTGTTTTCAAGCTCGCCGAAGGTATTTTCAAGGGATTCGATCACATCGTCCGTATATTCCGGCTTCATATCCCAAATCGGGACGGGGCGGGAATAGCGGCTCCTGTACGTATCGGAAATATCGAAATAATGGGTTAAGCGCTGCCTATTTCGGTCGGCGTCCTCAAATACGGCGATACCTTTAGCGCCACGGTTTACCCAACGCCCGAATTTATCGTTCCATCGCTCGATTTCCAATACCGCCGTTGCGTCCGGTCTTTGAGCGTAGATGAGAAGCTGCTCGTCAAAACGCAGACGATAGTTCCGGCAGGCACAGCGCAAAAAAGCTTGCCAGTTCTGAACATCGGAAACAACAGCGTGTGCGGTACGGCGGTACAGCTCGGAAATCAGGTCGTACTTTCGTGCCATCGGTTATGCACCTCCTATCTTTCATAGTCTTTCTGTTTCGGTCTTACGGGAATACCGTTTTTATCATAGCTTTTCGGATCGGCGGCAGGAGTATCCCAACCGAACATTGAGCCTGCCTTCATCGCTTCCGCCTGACCTTTTGACAAGCCGAGCTTTTCATTCATCTCATTCACAAGGGCGTTTGTTTCACTGGGCTTGCCGCCTTGAATATCCGTGCGATAAAATCCGCTTTCGCCCTTTTTGACAATGCCGACGCAGTTTTCCGTCTGCACGAACACATAGCACTGCTCCGGCAGAGAAGAACGGAGTGGTATCACGGTATTGCCGTTTTGCTCCATCCGCTCGGCAAACTCGCAGATGTGATAGAGATTGCTGCCAACTTCCAAATAGTTGTCATTGATATACCGACAGGTGCGGTCAAGCTGTTCTCCGTCGCTCAGAGTAATGCGGATTTTATCTCCGTCGGGGATTTTGAACTTTTCTTTGTAATCCGGCGTGATAAAGCGGATTCCACGGCTCGCTTTTTCGATATGGCGGTCGAGCCACTCCCGCACATAGCAGTAGCAGTAAAAATTGTAATCCCCACGGGCAGGATTGCACCGTATCAGGAAGCTGTATTTTTCGGTATCGGCACGGAAACCGTACTCGGTCGCATAGTTGCCCTGAAAGGCGCTGGCGGGATATTTCGCCGCATACTGCGCCATAACCGTGCGGCTCTTTAACAGCCCGTATTCTTCGGAACGCAGGGCGTTGATAACCTCGTCCAGCTCGCTTTTGAACTCGTCCGTTTTCAAATCCCGCCTGTGATCAAACCAAGAGGAAAAGAACTCTTTGCCGCCTGCGCCGAAGTCGCCACGAAGATAACCGATACTTCCGGTCTGTCCCTCTATCTGCGTACTCTGCCTATAAGTGTATTTCTGCTCGTCAGAATGAAGCGGTCGCATTGTAAAAGCCATTTCTGTCTGCTCCTTTCCTTTGCCTAAATCGTGTTTTCCTCTGACTTCTGCTCATCATCAGCGCCTCCCAAATAGGAAAAGAGCCTGTTTTTTGCGATCTGCTCCTGAAGCTCTGTGATAACCGTCATATCGGAAACAGATATATCGGGGATTTTCAAAATGCTTTGCAGGCTCAGCGCCTTCAAATCCTTTTCGGTTTTACAGCCGGAATCATAGAGCTTCGCCAGCACCTTTACTTTCTGCTGCAAAGCGGTGTTTACGCTTTTCTTCGCTGCCATTTTCTTTTACCTCCCATCTTAGCTTTTAGCGTAGTCAGAATAGACACGCTGCATTTTGTGCCTTGCCCTGCGTACTTCGGGGGAGCAGCCAAGTTCAGGATATTTCGCCTGAATCTTCTGCCTTGTCCTTCGGATACTCTCAAAGCAGGGGATACCGTAAGCCTTGTAATTGCTCATCACATCTTCAAAACTGAAATGGCTGATACCGTGGGTATCATAGATACACGCCTTGCTGACGAGCAGATACAGCTTCATATCGTCATTTCGTGCTTCGGGGTGTTCCTTTAACACCGCAAGCACTCGGTTTTCAATCGTTTTCAGGTTTCTCATTATAAGCCTCCCAAAATAGAAAAAGGGGCGGAGTTTTTAAGCCCCGCCCCCGCAGAAGTTCTTACTTTTTCTTTCTGTTACGGATTTGCAAAAAGATAAAGCCGCCTACGATAAAGACGACCAGAGCAATTCCGATAATCGCTTTCAGTTCCATCAGTTCTCCTCCTTTTTCTTCTTTCTCTTAAAGCCAATGATACCGCAGGCTGCTATACCAGCCGCCGACACGCCCGCAAGGGCAAGCCACAGACCGAGCTTGCTGTCATCTCCAGTTTTCGGCGTATCCCGCAGCTCATTGTGCATTTCAACGACCGTGGTAGAGCCTGTCTGTACCGCAGCCTCCTTGTCGGCAGGCAGGATATACATAGCGGAAGCGGAATTATTTACTTCGGAAATTTTGTACTCGCCGATCCGCAGTCCCTCAATGAAGATTTCGCCGTTTTCGTCTGTTTCAAGAGTTACATCAAAGCCGTTTGCTCCGGTAATGCGGAAAGCGAAGCCTTCCACCTTTCCATCAGACGATGTTTTTACGATTTTCAGGTTTCCACGCATAGGCTCGTTTGCAAAGCCTTTGCCCTCTGTGTTTTCCACCTGATAGGTCTTTCCGTCCGTGTCGATAAATACCTCGTACACGCCTTCGTCAAGAGTGAAGCCCTCCGGCGCTTTGCTTTCTTTCACAAAATAGCGTCCGTAAAGCAGATCGTTCATTTCATACTGCCCGATTTCCTTTTCGGTCAGTGTGCCAAGCAGTTCGTCCTCGCTGTCCAGTTCGCCGTTGTCGTTGGAGTCCTTATAGACCTCAAACACAGCGCCCGTCAGCTTTGTATCGGTATATTCAGCGTCCACTTTCGTAAGAGCGATATTGCCACGCACCAGCTTATTGACGATTTCAATCTCAACGACCTGCTCATTCTCTGAGATGTTCACATCGTAAACCGTTTCATCAAGGACAAATCCGGTCGGCTGCTTGATCTCACGGATATACCAGCTTCCGTAAGGCACATTCTCAAAAGCGAAACTGCCATCGTCGCCGGATACGGCGGTCATCAGGGCGTTTTCTTCGGTAAATTCCACATCATCGCTCTTAAACAGACCAATGAGCGCACCGCCGAGTCCCTCGCCGTTCTCGTCAACCTTTTTGCCGGACACAGAGCCGTAGATCAGCTTGTTTTCCATCGGCTCTCCGTCATTTACGGCAATCACTACCGTTGCAGCTTCCTGTCCCGCATACTCAAATACAACGGGATATTTTTCGCCGCTGAGCTGATAATGCTCGTCTGTCGCCAGCTCTTTTACATAATAGCTGCCCAAAGGCAGGTCAGTCCCTACGGTCGCTCTGCCGTTTTCATCAAGCGTGATGATTTCAAGCAGTCCGTCTTTCGGAATGGAAGTGCCGCTTGCGGATACAAGCTCCTCATCGGCGAACAAGCCGAAGCTGATATTTTTGATTTCTCCGTTATTGCCGATACCGAACAGCTCGTTTGTCTCCAGCGCTTTTTCAAGGCTGACCTCAACCTTCTGCCGTTCATTGACAAAGGAAGTCGCCGTTTCAGTCACGGCTACATCCTGTCCGGCGTAAATGAGTTCTACGGTATGGACTTCACTGCTCAGCACCATTCCATAGCCTGCCTTGACCTCTTTTACCTCATATTTTCCAAGGTAGAGTTCCTTGCTTTTTGCAAAGCCGGTTTCATCGGTCGTAACCGTATCGACCAGCTCGCCCTTGCTGTATCGGAGAGTTCCGTCAGGCGTTACCACATCTTCGGCGGCACGGATTTCATAAACGGTATCCGGCAGTCCCTGTGTTTCATAAACCGGCTGATAGATAACAGGAAGCTCCTGCCCGTTTTCATCTGTTCCGCCACTTACCGAAACGCCGAAGAATACCTCGCCCGTCTTTTCAATGCTGATCGTGCCTTTCTGCGGCACATTGGTCTTTTCAACTTTTATCACTGTTATCCCGCTTTCCTCAGAAGAATTATCTTCTGTGACATCAAAATAGACGGGCGTAGAATCAAGGACATATCCATAAGGACTCTGTACCTCAACGATAGAGTAGCCCTGACCGTATGGCAGTTTTTCCGGCGTTACGAGCGAGCCGTTAGCGTCGGTATAGAAAGTGTCAACGGTTGTCGGGGTAGGATAGGTAAACTCCATCGTGATGAGATTGCCGGACGGATCGTAAATCTGGAATCCTGCGCCAGCATAGGGAATGGTCTTGCCTGTTTCTGCGTCTATCTTGACTACTTGGATATAGCTTTCAAAATTTCTGTTGTTAATCAGGTAGCGGTAGGTCTGAGCGTCTTTTGCAATGAACACATCAAAATCGTCCATCATCTCCCTGCCTTCCCAGCCGGATACCTGATGGACGGTATATGTGCCGTAAGGCATATCCTTTGTCTGTGCAAAGCCGTTCTCATCGCAGGTCAGCGTATCACGCTCGGATTCCTTTGCGTTCGCAAAAGAGCCTGCGGACTTGAGATACACTTCAAAAACTGCGCCTTCTTCGGGTGTTTCAATCTGTGTTTCGCCATCGTCCGTATGCTTGATAATGGCGATATTGCCCTTGATGACCTGTTCCGTTACATCATTTGCGGTCTGGTTATGCTCAATGGTATAAAGCTCCGGCTCTGCGCCGACCTTGTGGACGGTCGGATCGAGCAAATAACCTTCACTCGGCTCCAGTTCCTTGATTGTCCAGTCCGCACCGCAGATATATTCATTTGTGGTAAACTGACCGTTTTCATCGGTATAGTATTCGTCAATGAGCTGTTCGCCCTTGAAAATCCCATATTTTGCACCTGCAAGCGAGGCGTTTCCCTGAGCCGTTCCCGTCTCAGCGTCGCTCTTGGTCACGGTAACGGTAAACTTCTTCAGGATATTCGTGAAATTGCGGGTAGTGACCTCGTTCCACTTGACGGGTGCGCTCTGATCTTCGGGAACGACATAACGGATTGCGGTATCCACTTCCTCAATGGTGTACGGCGTAGTGCCGCTGATCAGCACATCTTCAAAGGTTGCCACGCCGTTTTTATCCGTAACCGCATACTCGTCCACGGCAATGCCGGAGAGCGATATGCCGTAAAGATGGAAGGTCACGCCCTCATTGAAGTTATCCTCCGAGGATTTAATGACCTCAATATCGCCACGCTTCAGTGTATTGTTGAAATTGACGGTCGCAACCTGCCCCGCAACTACGGTTACTCTGCGGGATTCCTGCGGCTCGTATCTGTCATATTCCTGCTCGGTTACGGTATATACTCCGGGCATTAGGTTATCGACCTGAATCTGACCGCCGTTTTCTGTCTTAACGGTTTTATCAATGCCATTGCCCTGAATACGGAAGGAGATACCGTCCACCTTACCGTCCTCGCTGGTTTTCACAATCTTCGCCGAGCCGTAGGACACCTTCAGCTTAAGGAAGCCCCTGAGCGGATCATTGACCGTCTGAGCATAGGTTACGGTATCCTGCACACCGCCGTTCGGTCCATAGATACCGTCCGTCCAAGTGATAACGCCCTTTCTCTGCGCCGTTTTCTCGGCGGTAATTGTCAGCCCGTCGCTCGGCGCTTTCTCGGCAGTAATCGTCAGCTTATTTCCGCTTACGGAGAACTGAACGCCCGAATCATTGGACGAAAACTTATATCCTGAAAGGACATTGTTGCTGTCCGTCAGCGTAACGGTGTATTTAGAGCCATCCCATTCCAGCTCGATTTCCTGTGCGCTCCCCGGCGTTTTGGTAAGGAAGCTCGGCAGCTTGGAGTGTTTCTGCACACTTGCCGCCATTGAGTTGTAGTAGCTCATAATCTTGTCATAAAGCGGGTGGCTGCGACTGATTTGATCCAAAACAGCGTCCCTGCCGCCTGTGCTGACCTTGTTGAAGTTTTCATCACGCTCGCCGATGACGGTTTCCCAAATGAGTAGCTGTGTAGCGACTGCGTGAGCCAGCTTATCGCCGCCCTCGTTCTGAGAACGCCACGAGGTTGAGATGGTTCCCGTGTAGCCGTACTGGAAGATACGACCGATGAACAGCTTAATATCGTCAGGAGAAATGGTGCTGTTATAGGACGAAGGGTAGTTGTCCCAAAAATCCTCGCCCTTTTTGGTAAAGCTGTCTCCGGTCTGCTGCGGGACGCCGATTTCAATACAGTAGCAAATATTGCCCTCGTATGAGCCCATCGCACGGACAGTTGTATAACGGGAAGTGCCTGTTTTCCAGCCGTTCATAAAGGTAAGGCTTCCGTGTCCCCATTCGGCGTTGTAATTCGAGTCCCCGTCACGGGGGAACGAGATAAGGTACACATCGTCCGTTTCCTCTGCGGCATAGGCAGTCGTACCCATTCCCACAAGGGAAGTCACGCACATCAGCGCCGCAAGAAACAGCGACATAATGCGCTTTGGTTTCTTAATTTTCATCTGAAATCCTCCTTGAAATGAAAAAACGCACCGTTTTTTTCGGTGCGTCCTCAAAATGGAATATTAAATTTAAGCGTAGCCGATATAGATGTTGTAGATTCCGTCAGAGATTTCCTCCGCCCAAATCCATACGGCTGTGATTTCTTCGTCAGCCTTGTACCGATCCAAGCGGCTGCGAATATCCCTTTCAAGATATTTGCAGTGCGCTCCGGCACGGATCGGATTATCCCAACAGTAAACCGCCTCGCTGTCTAACAGAAGTCCCACGCTCTGAGCGTAGCCTTTTGCAAAGGAAATCCAGTATTCAATGTCAAAGTCGGTTTCGGTTTCGCTCGGCGTTTCTTCCGCTTCAGGCGGCGCAGGCGTTTCGCTTTCTTTTGGAATATCCGGCTGCGGTGTGGATACGGAATGTTCGGTCTTATCCGCTTTATCGGGCTGTTCGGCGGGCTGTGCCGCCTGCCCAACTTCAGAAGCAGTCTGAGGCTGTTCGGTGCTGACCGTATCCGTTTCCGTCGTTTCTTCCTGCTTTTCCGGCTTTACTTCCTGCACGGCTTCAGGCGTTGTTTCAACCTCCTTGCTTTCCTTTCCCGCAGGCGCTTCGGATTCAGAGGCGCTTTGAACACTCTCCGAAAAAGAAAACGGCTGCGGCTTATCTTCATTCGGCGGGGCATTGTTGCAGCCTGCAAGCACGACCATCAAAAGAGCCGTTAAAAAAGCGATCGTTTTTGATTTCATTGCACTTCACTCCTTTTCTGCCGCCATTGTAATGCGAAACAGCATTTCAGGCAAAGGTGTGAAACAAAGGGGTAATCTTACATCATAGGGCATACCTCCTGTGCTTTGGAATAGTGCGTTTCCCTGAGATAGATTGCGTTAGGTGAGATAGCTGTAATCAGGAGAGATAGATTTATTCTTTCGGATAGTCAGGTAGTTTAGGGGTTGGAGTGTGAGGAAGGGGAAGAAGAAAAACACACTCCGCCTTACCTGCTGTCACGCTCGGCACGGTTACGCAAAAACCTGTTGTAATGCTCCAGCGCCTTGCAGACATACTCCTCCGTTTGGTTGATGGGGATATTTTTCGGGATCAGGCTTCGCACCCTGTCCCCACGCAAAACAATCTTCTCACGCTGATTCGGCTTTTCCTCGCTCATAATCGCAGAAATCGCTTCTGTTGTCAGCTTGCCTTCCTCGAAAAACTTCCGCATACGAATTGCCTGATCGTGGGACGGGGTACAGTCGTTCAAGTCGATTTCGTCCACCAAATCCCTCTGGCAATCCTCGTTCAGATAGGATAGCTCAACGGCGGGGCGCATTTTAATTCTGCCCTCGTCCACAAATTCAAGCAGTTCAGGAACAAGGTTTGTAAGGCGGATATATCGCTGAATTTGAGTTTTACTGTCATCAGATTTATCAGCTAAAAGCATTACTGATTTTGTTCCCACCAACTTGTCCCCCAGTGGGGCACAAGTTAAATCTGTTCTCTGTCCTTGTCTTTTCATAGCGTCCAACCGCATTTTATATGCGTAGGCTTTCTCCGAGGGAAGTATCTGCGACCGTTGGAAATTGCTTTCGACCATTAAAATCGTCGCTTCATCACGGTCAAGGTCTACCACCTCACATCTGAGCGTTTCAAATCCGGCAAGCTCGCAAGCCCTTTTTCGCCTGTGCCCTGAGATAAGCTCGTATCTGCCGTCCTCCTTCTGCCTTACCGTAGCGGGAGTAATCACGCCACGCTCTTTGATACTTTCCACAAGCTGAAACATATCCTCATCTTCCCGCACCTGAAACGGGTGGTCGGGAAAATCGTCGATTTCCTCAAGCGGAATATCCCTGATTTTTGACAGCTTCGCTTCATCCCTTTCCTCCTGAGAGGAAAACAGCTCATCGAGCGTGTTCGTGGGCAGCGTAAAGTCGCTCTTTCTGCCTGCCATCGGCTAACACCTCCTTTGTGAAACTGGCGTAAGCCTTAGACACCGGACTGTTCGGCTCATAGGCGTAGATACTTGTCCCTTTAGAAGATACCTCTGCGGCTTTTACGGCTGCCGGAATCATTGATCTATATATCCTGATATGGCTGCCGAAATTCTCCCTGAGCGCTTCCACTGTGCTTTTCGCAAGATTTGTCCTTCCGTCTACAAGCGTCAGAAGAATACCGTCGATTTTCAAATCGGCGTTTGTGTGTTTCCTCACTTTCGCAATCGTCCCCAAAAGCTGCGTCATTCCCTTAGCGGGAAGATACTGCGCCTGAACGGGGATAATCACGCTGTCCGCCGCCGTTAGAGCGTTGAAGGTAATCATACCCAAGCTCGGCATACAGTCAATAAGGACATAATCGTACTTGTCTTTTACAAGGCTCAGATAATTCTTCAGGACGCTTTCTCGGCTCATCGCCGTTACAAGCGTCATTTCCAATGACGATAGGCTGAGATTGGACGGTACAAGGTCTACTTTCTCTTTGTGTTGAAGGATACCGTCAAAGGGATTTTGCTCCTGCTCCGATATGATTGCCTGAAGCTTCTCTGTCAGCGTTACGGAAAGGCTGTCGGTATCCCTCCAGCCGAGGCAGGTCGTTAAATCGCCCTGCGGATCAGCGTCAATCAGAAGTACCTTTTTCCCTTGCATAGCAAGTCCAATGCCTAAATTGACCGTAGTCGTGGTCTTGCCCACGCCGCCTTTTTGATTGCATACCGCAATCGTCTTGCAGTTTGACATCTCCGGCTTTACCTCCTTTCATAGATTTCACAGCCTGCCTCAATAAGAGACGGCTATGTAAAGACCGCAGTATTTGTTCTCAACGCCCCCTGCGGAAAGCGATTCGCTTTGTACGGGAAGCACTAAGGTTACAGTTTGCGAAACCGTATCATAGGAATCTCACCTCTGCCGGGTACTCCGCCAGCTCCGTAGAGAAGTATCATTATCATTCTGACTGTCATTGCCGTTTCAGTAGCAAGCTGAATTTCAGGTCGGGGATTCTCGCTCGTTCTCCGTATATACAATGGAAAAGTCACGGCGTACCCACCTGCGGGCTATTCATCAGAACTAATGTCCTTAGCGCCTGTCTATTCAATTTTCAAGGTACTGTGAAGGGGAAAATCCCTTATCCGAAATTTAGTCCCTTCACTTATTCCCACTGGGAGAGGGCAAATGCACACCCTAAATCTCAAAAAAATTTGAAAAAATTTTTTTGACCTTGAAAATCGCTCCTGAAACGACAAAAAAGCCGCCTGCTTCTCCGTAAAGAAACAAGCGGCATAACTGCGGTTTTATTTATTTAGATGTATTGCACGGTAATCTTTTTCTTTCGTGCTTTTGTAAACTTGATAAGGACATCATCTACTGCGTCCGTATATCTGCCTTGCGCTATGAGATTGTTTTTGAGAGTAACAAGGGACTGTATGACCTGAGAGTATTCCTGCTCATCTAAATAGATATGGTAGTCTTTCCGTTTCATCTGTCGCACCTCCTGCCTAAGCTTACTATATAAGATTGCAATTTGCTTAACAAGTATGCAAAAGCGTCCGAAAGCGTTATACGACAGACGAAAAAAGGACTCTGACATTTTTCCATCAGAGTCCTTTCATTACTCATTGCTCAGTTTTACCACAAAGCCACTTATAACTATTTCATCTGTTGCAAAACTTTTTTGTGCGTGATGTGTTGCAAAAGTGTTGCAAAAACGAATCGGCGATTCAGGCTATGCCCGCAAACCCGCATAAATACTGGCTTTTTAAGCACATCTCAGCCGAGAGTCATCACTCCCACTCGCTCCCGCCAGACATATTCTAAACGGGTTTGCTTATGGAATCTAGCTCAGAGTGTTTATATTGTTTTCATTATCCAGATAGTTTGGGCTATCTGATTTTTTGTTGCCAAAACGTTGCCACGATTATTTTGATTTATATGGCTTATATGGCTTGCCCTTCTGAAGCAAAATTGCATCTTGGTCATTTTCAGTTATATCTGAAATGTTTCGATAAATCAACTTCTTTTTATGTATCCCATATTTAGGAAGCGGTTTGATTTGTCCAGTGCGTTCATTTAGCACAGCAGGCATTAGCATGTACTCGCCATATTTATGGTAAGCTTCTTTGAAGTAGTTAAACGCTTGGAAATCATCATTAGGATTAGCACGAATTATACGAGAAACATTCAGTATCATAAGTTCATCAATGGATGACCCGCTTGCTTCTGCACGTTTCACCGCTTCATCAAGGTTGTTGCCAACTACCACATAATATCCCGCTGGTTCTCCGGGCACATCGCCTTCTATCAACGCAATTCGTATATCCTCATTTTTATCATCTTTTCCTACGGTAGCAATCCAATCTTCAAAAATCTTAATTGCATACTTTTCATTAACAAAAGGCAACAATAAAGTCGGCAACGGGAGATACCCTAACACAAATCCTGCCCCACGCCAAATCGCACTATTCCAGGCATCCAGATCAATCATTGAAGTAACAAACAAAGTTTTTCTTTCCTTTTCAGGCAATGGCCTTAGCTTGCCGAGAGGCGGTTTCTCTTTTGTTGAAGCACCACGCAGCCTCCAATACAATCGGTCAAATCTGGCCTCATCACTTACATTGTAGTATGTGCTTCCTTGTAATGGAGTGGGAATAAATTCGAAATCTTTTTCGTCAAAAACGACTGGAATGTATTTTTCGCTTATTGAGTCGGACATATAGAGCTTTTGATAGATTAGGTTTCCTTCCCACTTAACCCCCCGTCCTTTGCCCTGATCTACATTCCCATATATTTTATCATAATACCCTTTAGAACCAACTACTATCACATAGTCAGCTTTATTTATACTATTTTCCATCCACCGAGGCCATCCTTCGGGAGGGGCCTCCTCATATTGATCTAAAATAGCATCAATACCTTCACCTCGCAATTTATTAGAAAATGCGAGCACTTTATCCGCAAAAGCAACGGTATCTTGCGAATAACTTATAAACACAATAGGATTTTCGTGTTGCTCCATTATGTTCGCCTCCGTATCCTTATCGGTTCATACTTCTTGTCCGTTATATGTTTATAGCTTTTTCGAGAACAATCTATCAATTTGTTAAAATGGCAGTTCTCCATCCATATCAACAAACAACTCATCGTTCCCCCAAGGAATAGTTTGTTTTGGTTTGCTCTTTTCTATGTTGTCTATAAACATAAGGGTTTCGGCAACTATTTTAACTGCATACTCTGCCTCCGCTTTTTTCAAAAGTGGATTTGGATGAGCAGCACTTTTATTGTTTCGCAAATCGTTGTATTTTGCGAAAATGTTTATTGTGTTTCTTATTGCAACTACGCAAAACTCGCTCTCAAAATAGTTTTCACGTTCGTACCACCCTTTTAGTTTCGCAACAAGAGAATCCAGCGAATAATGGTCTCCTTTTTCGTCTGCGATAGCAATGTCGTGTTTTTGACAGATTTCCCGGATATATTGAGTTGCGAATGTGTGAAGTCGGTCTATGACCAGTTCGGGCTTTCCGGCTTGAATATTCGTATCTATATCACTCAGTATTAACTTTAAATCTGCAGTTTCCTGTGATGGAAGAGGAACCACTGACGAAAATGTAAGCCGTTTAATTATTTCTTCGACTTGTCGATAGTCATATCCGTCTTCATCACTCCAATAGTCTGTACCCATTGCAAAGCAGAAGTAGTCGGACAAAGCAGAAAGAAGTTTCGCAACAGTTTGTGGGTTGCTATCGCTCCATATTTTCTCAACGCACTTTTGTTGTGATAAATCTTTATATGGCTTATCTTTATATATATCTATGCCACAAGATTCGAGAATCAACTGTTGAGTAATATTTTTATTGTAACTACCTCTATCGCTCCAAAACTTAAAAATATAACCATCAGATATTCCAAACAATCGGCAAATGGTCTGCTTTTCAATAAATGTTAATATCCCCACTGTTGCTTCACCTCCATTTTGGAGTAAGTTAGATCACTTTCTAAGCATAAATAGATAGATTATTCAATCGTAAGCAATCCATCTGTAAATGCAGCAGGATATGTCAATCTCATAATAACTTTCGAGAAGACAATAACATACGCATACGCTGTTCCTTCCCCAAACCGATCGTGTAGTAGGCTTCTTCCATCGGGGCAGAAACTTACTTCTTCGGGTAAAGAACGTAGATACGGCAACTCGACCGTTTTTGCAGGACATTCGGGGAAGCTCGCCTCAATGGCAACAACCTGCCCTTCACCAAAAGCTACATGGCGAACGATGGCACCAGCAGGAACAATAGGGGCATCTTCGGCTTTGCGTACAACTATTCCGCTTACAATCTCGCTCGCTTTTTCCGAAACTGTCGTGTCAATATATTGCTTCCAAGCAGGAGCCTCCAGAATGTCTCTGCGAGATTCGCACTTAACGATCAAATCTCTGAGCTTTTCGGGAGCCGCCTTGCTAGCTTCAAACATTGCAACAAAGTATTTCTGGAATTGAGCCAAGGTCAGTGGGACAATATCAAGTCGCTGCTTCGTATCATCTTTGGTGTACCAAATACCATGCCTGAATGTCTCCGCGGTGTTCGTATCAATACGAATCGCAATAAACATACCGTACACAGGCTTATCATACTTCAAAACTGCATCGGAAACATGACGCCTTACCGGCTCTCCCTCCATTGCTTCCTGCCGAGAAGATGTAGACATTGTGACTTCAGTCAAGATAGTGAAATCTTCAAATTCGCAATACAGATCGCCCTTGCCGCCACCAGCAGCCGAAACTGGCAAAAAGTCGGAATCCAATTTGAATCCGCGAACTTCATACGGCTCGTTGACCATGTGATCTATTGCTAACGCAGCGCGCCAAAGAATCCACTCCAAATAGGCGGGCATTTCATCTTTAGGCACTTCGATCGCATTGTCCTCATCATAGACAAGCTTACCGCCACCTTTTATGATAAGCGACATATAATCTCTGATTTCTTGCCACTGGTTGCACTGATCTTTGGCATATTGGATTTCATCAGTCTGTGCAAGAATATTTTCCAGTCTCCGTCTTGCAATATTGATTTCTGCCGCGGTATCCAGCGGTAGGTCAGTTATATCAAACAGAATATGACGATCTTTCATCTGCTTCATCAGATCATCCAGCAATGCTTTCGCTACATCGACATTGTCGGTAGGCAATGGAGCTCCACTGCAAAGCAATCTGTATTGTTCTATAATCGGACCTATGCTTGCCGTCGCCTTTGCGAGCTTTTCGCCCAGAATGTGTTTTGTGGGAACGATCATGAGACCTCTGCCTTTACGCTGTAATACGCCGGAAATACGGAGGTATCTCATATTCATATCGCTATAATCCAAGAAATTGTCGGATTTTTTGTCATAGCTTTCGCCTCGCTTGGCGATTTCTTTTTTATCGAACGCACGCTTTGCCGGGGCAGCTGCTCTCCGCTGCCGTAAATCAAGAATGTTGTCAACAACGCTTTCCAGATCATAACTCGGATTAGTGGTGTGACCCCACAAAGCGAACTCAATTCTGCTCAATTCAGAGGAACCTGTGCGCTTTTCAAGCTCCAGCATAATTGCCAAAAGCCATCTCAGCGGAGAAAAGTAGCGTTCGCCGTCCGGCATGGGAAACTGTTCCACGCTCATGGCGCGAAGAAAGCATTCTTGAACAGCAGCATAAGTGTCGGCGTTTAGAAAGGCTCTCCCAAAGGGAGTGATATCATCCAGCTTTCCGAGATCTTCTTGCTGCCCATCCTTCTTTTTGACTTGCGGGTAAATAAAACCGTTCTTAGCGAACATCAACCGCCATTTACGGGCATGGCTTCCTGATGCATCCTTGCCATCTCCGTTTTGGATAACCCCTTTTTCGTCCAGAAGACGCATAAAGCCAAGCTCGTTTTCTCTGCCGTGAAGCTTGCCCACGAAGGAGGAACTCGCAAATACAGAAAAGCCTTCTTGTATGCGGTTTGGATTGCGCAGGCCGGTGTTGCCAACCAGCCAAATATCAATATGTTCGCTCACGAGGCCACCTCCATCTTAGAAACCGACAAACAAATATTCTTGTACGGAATTTCTATGCGTTTTTGCGTCGCCTTGATTGCCGAAGGAATATCTATAATCTACCGGTATAACTTCCACATGTTTTTTATACTTTGCCATCAGCGCCACCATTTCATCTTGTGTGGGCAAGCTATTCGAGGAATACGAAACAATTAGCACACTGTTTGCAAATTTTTTGAATAGCCGATCAAACGCATCTGCCGCCCCTTTCCTGGTAGAAAAAGGGGTCGGATAGGATTTGAACTTCTTGGTCTGTGTGTGCTGCTGAATTTCAACACCTTTCCAATCACGGGCAAGCCCCTCCACAAAGTGGTATCTGCGGACATATTCATTATCAGACAACGGCGAATAATAAGGCGGATCGATATATACCAAATCTGCCTGTTCGACACGCAAATCCATCGCGTCCCCATTTCTGGATTTGTTGGGCCTTCCGTTATCAAATACAGCCTTGTTTACAGCCTCAACTGCTTCAAGAAACTGCTGTTCAAGGCTTTTTTGCAAATCTTTTCGTCCATCATTGTAGCGCTGTCCGGTATAGGTAAAAATACCGCGTGGACGCTTTTTAGTGCAGGCCCGAATCAGTGCAGTCATAGCGATTGCGTATTTGTATGGGTCGCGGATTTCAGCTATATTTGTGCGCAAAGTATCAATCAAGTCGTTTTCTTCGTCGGTATAGTACAAACCCTTGAAAGTATTTGCCACGAAATGGTCTGATTCTTTGCTGGCTTTCAATAATTGTTTTGCTTCCTCTATCGGCAATGTTACAGTGTTGTTCTCTATCATCGCCTTGGTAAAAGTCGCGGACATCGCCATATAGTCGTTGCTGATTACGGTTTTACCCTGCGCCTTAAACATGTATCCGACGATGCCAGAGCCAGAAAAAAGATCGACAATGGTTTCCGCCTGAAATTGAGATGCTACAGCCCAAATTTCAGAAAGCAACTTGCTCTTTGACCCCATAAATCGGGTGGGGGGATATGCTGATACCTGCGCAGGCAAAGGTTTTGGTGCGAGTTTGATTAGTGTATGCTGCTTGGGAGGGATGGTGACAATAACATCCTCCCCCTTACGTGTACTTCCATTACAAGAAATATGCCTCTTTGTCTGGATAACATCAATCTTAAAGGGCGCGTACAGCTCATGCACCAAGGGATGGTTGGAGTTGGTCAGCAAGACATGGCATCCCTTTTCATGCAAACTCATGACGACCTTGGCCAATTCAATATGATCTTCTTCATAAAATTGCTCTTTTGTATATCTCTTAAAGTCAGAATACTTGGAGATCGGAAGGTATGGCGGGTCTAAAAAAACGAAATCGCCTGGCTGCGCGTAATATTCCAATACAAGAAGATAGTCGCCGCAGATAATATCAGCTTTTTTTAGCGTCTCAGATGCAGCCCAAAGGGCCTCAGCATCACAAATTTTGGGATTTTTGTACTTCCCATATGGGACATTAAACTGTCCTTTCTTGTTTACGCGATAAAGACCATTGTAGCAGGTTTTATTCAAATAAATTGTTCTTGCAGCAGCTTCGGCCTTGGGAAGTGTTTCCCAATCTAAACCGCGCACAGAATAAAACATCTCGCTTGTGTTTTCGTACTTTTTAAGATAAGAAATCACATCGTCAACATGTTCAGCTACCTGCCGATACATATTGATGAGTTCCGGATTACTGTCCGCAATAATAGCTTTTTCCGGTTGTAACGCAAAAAAGAGCGCACCCCCACCAAAAAACGGCTCAATATATCGCCCATAGGAGGACGGAACCTTGGGCAGCAATTCACTTAGCATCTGCGTCTTCCCGCCGGCCCATTTCAAAATTGGTTTTGCAACAACAGTGGAAAGTTCTTTTGCTGTGCTGCTTTGCATAGTCGCCGCCTCCTTTCAGCTCTTAGTATCTGGAATAAGCTCCATAATATCGCCTATATCACACTGCAATGCGGTACATATCTTTACAAGGACATCTGTTGTCACATTCTCATTCTTCCCAAGTTTTGCCATTGAAGCATGACTGATACCTGCTGCTGCGCAAAGGTCCTTCTTCTTCATATCTCGATCAATCAGTATCTTCCATAGCTTTTTATAACTTACGGCCATACAATTCACTCCACAAAGGATTATATCACAAAATCAAGAATTGAAATCAGCGTTCGCTGAATCCGAATTCAGTATAGCATATTTCAAAGGCAATCGCAAGCAGAGTGAAGACTTTTTCTGCATTTCAAGCAAAACGCCGCCCGCAGGGAAACATTCTCCCCACAGGCGGCGCGTCATCACTTCTTGCCTTGCTGTAAATTCTGGATATTCTTCTTTGCCAGCTCGCTGGCCGCCTTCCGGCGCTCTGCGCTGTATGGTGCGTTCAGCTTGAAACTGAACCGCCCTTTCCTGATCTCAAATGTGAGACAACCATTCTCGTCATCGTCCACCAACCGGCACTCGGCTGGGTACTTTGCCGAATACTCGTTCAAACGGTTTTTAAGGGACGTGTTGTAGGTACACACCTCAATGATAGGGCTTGCCTCGTCAAAAAAGACGCTGGTTGTCTTTTGCTTCTTGGAAAGACCTGTTCTCATAAAACCTCCGCATTTTCATAAATTTTCTCCGGCTCTACACCGGCAAAAGTAAGCGGATTTTCAGATAGAAAGCACCCAAACGATACATGATTCAGTTCGGATGCCTCTATCCGTAAAAATCCTTTTTTCTCAGGTCTAAACGGGATTACCGCGCATCCCGGTCATGCCGCCGCTTTTGACTGCGTTTCTGCTCTTTTTCCGCCTGTTCCTGTTGCCTGACAGCGGCTACCGTTTCGGCTACACTCTCCGGCCCATAGGCCCGGCATAGCCGGTCATAGTCTCTGGCGGTCTCCTGCAATTCTGCATTTTCACCCTTGACCTCGGCCAACTGCGCCTTCAAATACGGAACCTCCGTATCATATTTGCGCTGCAACAGCTCGAATTTCTGGCAGACATCCAGATAAGCTCGGTAAACGGAACGCACCACCTTGACGATCTTCTCCAGCAGCGGTTTGGACTTTTTCTCCCGGTAGGATTTGGCGGACTCCATTCTATCAGGGAGTGGCAGAAGGTCCTCTGGATTGGAAGAATACTCGGCCGCCAATTTCTCCATGTGTTTTAGTTTAGGCGCTAATAGGCGGAGTTCTGTCTGCGCTTCTTTGGCCGCCTTCTCGGCTTCGGCCTTATCTGTCCGAAGCTTGCCGATCTCCGCCTGAACCTCCGATTTTTCTGTTTGCAAATCCGCCAGCCGTGCCTGTTCTCTTTCCACCTTAAACTGCGTCACCGTCAGATGCTCCTCAGAGCTGCCGCGTTCACCGCGTTCCACATCGGTGTACCCGGCCTCACGCATATGCTGGAAGAAATCGTCCTGCAACACACTATACGATTTTTTGAGGACAGGCTTGCCCTTTGCCGTTTTCAATGGTTCGCCAGTGGCCTCATCCAGCACCGGCTTGGAGGCCCACTTTTTGCTCATACTGACCTGCATAACCGTTTCTTTTACCTTGCCCACCAGCAACTTGTCCTTGCAGCGCTTGGACCAGCGGATCTGCTTCTCCACTACTGGCACATAGACCACATGGAGATGGTAGTGGTACACATCCTGCCTCAGCGCCTCAGACATCGCCCGGTTGCGCTCATCGGCGTGCATGACCGCCGACAGAATGTACTGCTCACCGCCCACAATTTTGATTGCAGCCTGATAGGCATCGTGGTAAAATTGTTTTGCGAAGTCATATCCGCCATGATTGAAAAAGTAGGCGGAATTTACATCGAAGATCAGCTCGCCGTAGCGGAAGGCGTCCTCTTTGATGCCCCGTGTGGAGATAAGCCCGTCCGCCTCCATCTGTTCAAACTGTTCCAGATAGCCGCTGTCCGGTTGCTTGAAGTGGACATTCAGATGGGAGCGTTCCGGGACTATATCCTGATTGACATACGATTCTTTTTCGCGCTCGTTGTGCTGCTGCGCGTTTTTCAGTTTGGGTGTGGTCAGTCTCATATTTCTTGCGCTGGTACGATGGATACCGTCGCCTCTTGCCATAGAACTCCTTTCTCGCCCACAAGGGCGGTTGAGATACGGGTAGCTTTTGGGGGATGCACTTCTGCGGAAGTGTAATAACCCACTATGATACTTTCATCCTGCGGCTGCAAAGTATCGTGGGCTCTCCGAGGGGGAGTGCGGCTCCTGCGGGAGCCTCGCCGCCTTTTTCGGCTTGCAGGTGATACCCACAGCCCCAAAATGCGGTGTGACCGGCGTTCTTTTCGCAACTGCATTTGCTTCCATTCCGCCGCCCACAGGCCGGGAAAATTCACCGGATTCTCCCGGCTTTAGCCATCTCCAAATCTGCGGATTTTCCAATGGGGACGGGGGGATGCGGAGAGCGTGTGTTGCCACCCAATTTGCCTTGTCCGCCAGCCACAGGAGCGTGTCACGCTCCCGTCCAAGCCAACAGGGAGAAGATTGACTTTCATGCTAATTTCATCCGTGAGATTAGTATAAAAGTAAACGCCTGTTACCAGCGAAAATCCGGGAATACGCCACGCCGGTCCAGATACTCCTGCCGGGCCTGTTCCCGTTCTTCCGCGCTGGGTGCGGTCTTATATTTTGCATACAGCTCGTGCCTCACCAGGGCGTCCAGCTTCTGCTCCAATCCCTGCCGGATTTCATCCTCGTATTCGTCATCATAGCCGAGGTGATACTCCACCAGCGCCACGAACAGGTCATAGGGAATCTGCACGTTCTTCATTCGCTTCCGTTCCTTTCCGCGACGGCTGCGACGATAGCGACGGTTGTTTGGGTGGCAGCATTTTCACCGTTGCAACCGTCGCTACCGTCGCGCCCATCCTCAACCACTTCAAAAGCCGGAGCCTCCACCAGCATATAGGTGAGTTTCACCTGCCGCCCGGCGTGGCGCGCCTTATTCTCGTAGCCCACATGGTACTCCTCCAGCAACCTGCCGGATTTGACATTCAGATACTTGGTCAGCGCATTTGCCGCCATTCCCACCTGCACCGTTTCGGCCAGCTCCGAGGGTGAGCCTGTCCACTCCTGACGCTCAGCGGAAACCAGCTTTGCCACTGCTTCCAGCACCGGGTCCGGCGGTTCCTTGTGCGGTTCCGTTTCCATGCGCTCCAAGTTCCAAATCTGCGTCTCCGGGTCCTTTTTCAGATAGAGAATCTGGTCCTGCTGGTCGCGGCCTACTACATCGATGGTGGCCTCCAACGAGGTTCGCTTTTTCTTCTGCATCAGCAGGGAACCGTCGGCGCAGCCCAACAGGCCAGTAGTGCCAGAGATCATCTCGAAGGCGTCCCCGGCGGGTTGCTTCCGGGTATGGTGGACAGTCAGTACACAGATACAATGTTTGTCTGCAAACTGCTTGAGCTTGCCGACAATCTCATAGTCGCTGGCATAGCTGTACGCCTCGCCGCCCACTTCCCGGATTTTCTGCATGGTATCAATGATAATGAGCTTGGTGTCCGGATGCTCCCGCATGAAGTTTTCCAACTGCTCGTCCAGACCGTTCCCGATTTTTCCGGCAGCGGTGGCGAAGTGCAAATTGGGCGTGTCGTTCACGCCGTACATCATAAACATCCGGTTCTGGATGCGTTGGAAGTCATCCTCCAACGCGAGGTAGAGGACGGTTCCCTGATGGACTTTGCAGCCCCACAGCTCCTGCCCGGTGCTGACATGGTAGGCGATCTGCGCCACCAGAAACGACTTGCCGATCTTGGGCGCGCCCGCCAGAAGATATGCTCCCGAATGGAGCAGATTTTCAATGATAGGCGGGCGGCTTTTGTAGGAGGTCTGAAACAGCTCGGTCATGGTGAGCGTGTGCAGGTATTGCGGGGCGGCCATACGCTGCATCTTACGATACATTTCCTCCAAATCATCCATTTCCCCGTTGCCTTTTGCCTCCGAAGCGGGTATACTGTTGTCAGAATCTTTTTGAATGGACTGCCCAGCATCTGCGCCAACAGATGCGTTGTGGGCGGTCTTTTCTTTTGCGTCAATTCCCATAGGCAGCTTCCTCCTGCATTCCGTTCATAATAGTTGCGATCATCTGGATGGTGTCCAGCAGCTCGTCGTTCACGCCCTGCCCGGACTTGATGCGGCGAAGCTCGTCCAGCACAACGGCCAGTTCGTCCCGCAACGCCTTATAGACCCTGGGATTGCCCTGCACCACGACCTCCTTTTCCAGCAGCCGCCGGGTGATGTAGTCCTGCTTTGTCAGGCCGGACAGCTTGACGAAGATTTCCAGCTGCTCGTCCTCCTCTGGGGAGACCCGGAAGGCTACTGTTTTGTTCCGCCAGCGGTTGTGCTTGTCCAAATTCTTTGCTGACATTTTTAATTGCCCCTTTCCATGTTCAATTTATCCGCCATTTCCGTCTGCTTGGACGGAAACAGGTGCGCATAGTTGTAAGTGATGTCGATGCTCTCATGGCCCACCCGGTCGGCAATGGCCGTAGCTGAGAAGCCCATATCGATGAGAAGTGACACCGCGCTGTGACGAATATCATGGATTCTGATACGCGGCACTCCGGCTTCTTTGGCTCCCCGATCCATCTCCCGGTGGAGATAGCTCTTGGTGACGGTAAACATCCGGTCATCCGGCCCGATTCCATAGAGCATTTTGAGATAGTCCTGAATCTCATCCGTCAGAAACTGCGGCATAGTGATGACGCGGTTGCTTTTCTCCGTTTTTGGAGTGGTAATCAGGTCCTGGCCGTTCAACCGCTGATAGGATTTACTGATGGATACAGTGCCTTTCTCAAAATCGAAATCAGCGGGCGTAAGCGCCAGCAACTCCCCCTCCCGGATACCGCACCAGTAGAGCATTTCAAAAGCATAGAAGGACTGCGGTTTGTCCATCATCACCTCGGCAAATTTCAGATATTGTTCTTTGGTCCAGAACATCATCTCCCGGTTTTTCTTCTTGCCCATGCTGCCCGCCTTCTTGCAGGGATTTTCCCGAAGGTTGTAGTAACGCACCGCATGATTGAAAATAGCGCTGAGCTGATTGTGGACCGTTTTCAGGTACACCGGCGAGTAGGACTTACCGTTCTCGTCCTTGTGGTTCAGCATCTCGTTCTGCCAGGTGATGATCTGTTGGGCGGTGATGTTGCACATTTTGAGCTTACCGAAGTAGGGCAGCAGCTTGGTGCGGATGATGTGATCCTTGGTGGCCCATGTGTTTTCCTTGAGCCGGGTCTGCATATCTGCCGTGTAGAGTTCCACGAAGCTCTTGAAGGTCATATCCAGATCGGCGGTGGATTTGTTGAGCTGCTCTCGTTCCCATGCCTGTGCCTCCCGCTTGGTCTTGAAGCCCCGCTTCTGGGTCTGCTTGCGCTCGCCGTTCCAGTCGGTATAGCGGTAGACCGCCCGCCAGGTATTGGTCTTTTCTTCCTTATAGACCGCCATCAAATACCCCTCCCTTCCTTTTCGCCGTAGCACAACTTCTCATAGAAGAACTTTCGGTTGACTCTGCCGGATATGGTCAGGTAACCGAGGTTTTTCAGCTCTGCGTTGAGTTTCTGTACGATTTTGTAAGCATAGGATTTGGAAACGCCCAATTCCTGCGCCACTTCATCGACCCGCATAAACGACTGTTTTTCTGCCATACACAAAAATACCTTCCTTTCCTTGTCGTGATCGTTTTTTTGTTTGCCGTTTCACCCTTCAGACTCTGGCAGGCAACCCTTCCCGGCGCTGTGCCGTTTGTTTTTCTCCTTGGCACGCTCATATCGCCGCCTGCTTCCCCGGAGAAAGTATCTGTCGGACGGTCATTCAGTTTTTCAGTGTCTGAAATTCCCCCTCTCACCTTACAACGGACATTTTTTCGCCGTTTGGAGGGTATTCAATTTGTAAAATTTCCGTGACTTAAACTAATTTGCTTATATCATCCTCATTATACTAAGCATAACAGTTAAAGTCAAGTAGCTTACAGAAAAATATTAAATAAATTTGTTTAGATTTCTCTTGACTATCCTAAGCATTTCTGCTATGATAAAATTATCAAGAATCCAGATTGGAGTTGGCCGTTATGGCGATTGGAGAACGCATTCACTTTTTCCGCACCCTGCGGGGCATGACGCAGAAATATCTTGGGATGGCGCTTGGCTTCCCGGAGAAGTCCGCCGATGTCCGCCTTGCCCAATACGAGAACGGATCGCGGACGCCCAAGGCAGACCTAACTGACGCCCTGGCGCAGGTACTGGATGTCTCGCCCCATGCTCTTTCTGTCCCGGACATCGACTCCTATGTTGGCCTCATGCACACGCTGTTTACGCTGGAGGACCGCTATGGCCTGAAAATCTGCGAGTGCGATGGAGAAATACATCTCCGGGTGGATGTGTTCCAAGGGAAAGAAGCGGCCAGGCTCCATGAGATGCTCTGCGCATGGGGAGAGCAGGCGGCCAAGCTGAAATCGGGGGAAATCACTAAAGAGGACTACGACCGCTGGCGTTACCGCTACCCGGAGTTCGATACCACGGGGCACTGGCACAAGGTTGTCCCCTCTCAGGGCCTTAGCGATCTGCTGGTGGATGAATTGAAGAAGCAGCCTGGCAAAGAGAAGTAAAACAAAAAGAGCTACCTGACTTTCGCAAATCAGGTAGCTCTTTATCTTTGGAATAATGAAAACTGTTGCCAAATCGTTGCCACGGAGGGCATCAAGCCTTAGAAAACCCAGTAATCACGGGCTTTTTTAGGCCTCTGAAATCATTCAAACTCGATGGTTGCCGGGGGCTTGGAAGTAATATCGTAAACAATACGATTAATATTTCTTACCTCATTAACAATCCGGTTGGAGACTCGCTCTAATACATCATAGGGGATACGGGCCCAGTCAGCGGTCATGAAATCAGTAGTGGTAACACCGCGAAGAGCCAAGGTATAGTCGTAGGTACGGCCATCTCCCATGACACCCACAGAACGCATGGAGGTAAGCACAGCAAAATATTGATGGATGTCTCGATCCAATCCTGCTTTGGCGATTTCCTCACGGAAAATAGCATCGGCATCCTGAAGAATGGAAATTTTCTCCGGGGTGATTTCCCCAATGATCCGGATGGCAAGTCCAGGTCCTGGGAAGGGCTGACGCCAGACCAGATAGTCTGCCAGACCAAGTTCTGTGCCCAGAGCTCGGACTTCGTCTTTAAATAGCAAACGCAGAGGTTCAATAATTTCTTTAAAGTCGACATAGTCGGGAAGGCCACCTACATTGTGATGGCTTTTAATAACGGCGGCATCCCCAACACCAGATTCAATGACATCAGGATAGATGGTACCCTGTACCAGGTAATCTACCCGGCCAATTTTTTTGGCTTCATCTTCAAAGACACGGATAAACTCTTCTCCGATAATTTTCCGTTTTGTTTCCGGATCGCTGACACCGGCAAGCTTTCCAAGGAATCGCTCGCCTGCGTTGACCCGGACAAAATTGACGCCGCTGTTTGCAAAGGCTGCTTCAACTTCATCGCCCTCATTTTTGCGCATGAGGCCGTGATCCACAAAAATACAGGTCAATTGGCTGCCCACAGCTTTTGCCAGCAGGGCCGCAGCAACGGAACTATCCACACCGCCCGAGAGAGCTAGCAACACCTTGCCGTCCCCAACCTTTTTCCGGATATCGGCAATGGCAGTCTTGGCATAGTCGCCCATGGTCCAGTCGCCTTTGGCTCCGCATACCTTGTAGAGGAAGTTGTGAAGCATTTGAATCCCGTTTTCTGTGTGAAGGACCTCAGGATGGAACTGCATACCATAAAATTTACGGGAGGGGTTTTCCATGGCAGCAGTGGGACAGGCATCGGTATAGGCTGTTGCAGTAAAGCCATCGGGAAGTTGAGAAATATAATCGGTATGGCTCATCCAAGTTACACCTGTAGAGGGGAGATCCTGGAAGAGGGGACAGGAGGAATCAAAATGAGTGATAGTTTTGCCGTATTCCCGGCTATCCGGGGTCACAACCTTGCCGCCCAGCATATAGGCCATCAACTGGGTACCGTAGCAGATGCCCAGCATAGGGATGCCCAGTTCGAATAGACGAGGATCACATTGGGGAGAATCGTCCAGATATACGCTGTTGGGGCCGCCGGTAAAGACGATCCCGATGGGGGAAAGCTCCTTGATTTTTTCCAAGGGCATGGTGTAGGGATGCACTTCACAGTACACCGAACATTCGCGGATTCTTCTGGCGATCAATTGATTGTACTGTCCGCCAAAGTCCAGGATTAAAACCATTTCGTGTGTCATAAGCGTTCCCACGGTCTCCTTTATTTTAAAATTTTTTTAACTGATGATAGGCGGGGCGATGGGACAAGGGTTTTAGCCATCAGGAAGTTGGTCAACAAACAGCCCTTGCGCTCTACCTGCTGCTCACGTACGACCCGGTAGCCCCGCGCCTCAAAAAACGGCTTTGCCGTAATGGAAGCGGCAACGGTGACGCAGTCACTGGGGGCGTGGGCCTCCAGATGATCACATAAAGCCTTGCCGATGCCCTGGCGCTGATAATCCTTGTGGACATACAGCCGATCCAGATAACCGGTGGCATCCATATCGGCAAATCCAACCAGGATGCCATCGGATATAGCAACCAGGCAGTTGTGCTGGGAAAGGGAGAGGTTCCATAAAACCGGATCCTCCTTGCCATCAGCCCAGGCATCCAACTGCTGAGGCGTATAGTCCTTGGCATTTACGGTGTGGACGGTCTGAAAAAACAGTTGCAGTACAGCGCTGCAATCCTCCGGTCGGTACGATCTGATATACAACGCTGGCCCTCCATTCTTACGATAATTTCTATTTTGCCATGCTTTTGCACAAATTGCAAGGGATATGAAACAAAAGATGGCTGATGATACAAACAAAAAACATGGCAAAAAAATTCATGTATCCTTTGGAAATATCGGCAGAAAATAATTGCAGGTATTCTCAAGAAAAAGCATTTGATTGAAACGGAGGTTCCACCAAAATGAGTCATAAAATGAAAAAACTCTGTGCCGTAGTGCTGGCCACACTGATGCTGGGAAGCAGTGTCTATGCCTCCAGCGATATCTGGTGGCCGGTAGCGGCTTCTGCGGAGGAAGAAGAGTGTACCATCACCTTTCGCAAAGGCGGCATCTATGAGCTTTCCCCAGTGGATCTGGAATACCGCCTGGGACTCGCCCAGGGAGATCTGAAGGGAATCACCATCACACAGCTGCCGGCTCAGGGCGATGGTATCCTGATGCTTTCTGATATAGAGGTCAAAGAGTTTGACTACATCCCCCGTGAAGAGATCCACAGCATGTATTTTGTCCCCATCCGGGATATTACCCAGGCTTCCTTTACCTTTATCCCCGAATGTACCAACCCTGTGGTAACAACCCTGAATATGAATTTCGCAGAAGAGGTTCAGGCGGCTCCCCAGGTAGCAGACCTGACATTTTCCACCATGTCGGGGGCTCTGCTTTCCAGCGCTTTTGACTGTTATCATGAGGACGCATCGGATCTGACCATCAAAATTACCCAGCAGCCCACCAAGGGAACGGTGACAGTGACTGGAACAACCTTTTCTTATGAACCCTTTCCGGGGGAGACGGGAAAAGACCGGTTTTCCTATTGTGCGGTGGACAGCCAGGGAAACTATTCTTCTGATGCGGTAGTGAATATCGACCTGGAAGAAGCAACCAAACTTCAGTTTGCAGATATGTCCAAAAATCCCTCCGAATACGCTGCGGTAAAACTAGCGCAGGCCGGGATAATGACGGGGGAAAGCTACGGCAGTGCGCAACTGTTCCATCCGGAGAGAAATGTCACCCGGGGAGAGCTGCTGCTCACCCTCCTTTCCGCCAAGGGTTATGACCAAGATCTGCCCCAATGTGTCAATACCAAGCTGCAAAACGACAGCGAAATCCCTATGTGGATGAAGCCTTATATTGAAAGAGCCGTTGAAAAAGGCTTGATTACCGAGACCAGCTTTCAGCCGGACGGTATTCCCACCAATGCTGAGGCCGTGGTGATGATCAACCGAGCCTCCGGAGTAGAGAACGCTACCAATGTCAATCTGAAGGTAGCAGATGCCCAGGACATTCCGGATTGGGCTACCCAGTCCTATATGAATCTCAGTGCCAACCAGATGCTGGTTACCCATGACGGTAAGGTATATCCTACAGCACAACTCAATCGGGAGACTACAGCGGATCTGATCTGGGCACTATACCAGATGGAAAAACCAGAATAAAAGAAAAAGCGCAGAGCCTTAAGCTCTGCGCTTTTGATGGTTCACCATATTATCCTGCATCAGAACAGAAATTCTGGCCGAATACCCTGTCATAGGTCAACATATCAAGAAAATCGTCAGAATCCACCTGAACGTCTGCGGTGGGGGAGTAAACAGGCACGGTTTTCATATGCTCCAGCATACTAGAGACCAATTGTGTTTGAGGAAGATCAGCAACGTCAATAAGCAGGTAGGGCAGATAGAATGAAGAAACCTCTTCATCCGGCAGACAGCTGAAGTCGGCGTCATAATTGCTCCAGACCAGATAAGACTGCTGATAGATTTCGGCACTGTTGGCGTAATCAATGCCCGCATCCTGATAGGTGGTGTTGGAATGGGTAAACATGGGATAGTGATCCCCTACGAAAAATACAATGGTAGGCTCATCAGATTCCTTGAGCTGTTCTAAGAACTGCCCCAAAGCCCGGTCCGACTCACGTATACCGTCAAGATAGAGGGAGAATTCCGCATCACCTGTGCCATTGCCGGCATAAGGCTGATGATTTTGCATGGTCGTGGTGAAGATGAGGCAGGGCTCATCGGTTTCGCCCAACTGTTTCAGAATCTGGTTGTAAAGTGTTTCATCGTTGATGTATTGATTGGCACCGTACCTTGTTTTTTCCACAGTCAGGTCATTTTCAAAATACATCTTGTCGAATCCGAAGGTGGAATAGATGCTTTTTCTGCCGTAAAAGGAACTGGAAAAAGGATGGATGTAGTAAGATTTGTAACCACTGTCCTTATAAAAGCTGACAATGGAAGAATTATCTGTATCCTCCTTGAGCAGTTTTTGGGGTGCTACGGGGGTATTGAGACTTTTGACCGGCATGCCGGTGAGCAGTTCAAATTCGGTACGGACGGTATAGCCGCCAAAGGTGGGGACAACACAGGTGCCTCCGAAGCCCTCCTCCCGGGCCTTGTCAAAATTTTCATAAATGGTGGGGTCCACATCCAGCTGCTCCAGCCTCCGGAAATCGGCAAAGGACTCGGACATAATCATCACCACATTGGGCTTCACATCGGAAATGTCTTGGTTGGTATTTTGCACCAGCATGCTAGCCACAGTCTCTTGGCTGTAACCCTGGGGACGTGTAACCCGGGTGGAGAAAAATTCAGCCGTAGACTGGGTGAAGTAGGGGATCAAGTTTGTCTCCTGGAATTGTTTGTCCGCCATAAATACATTGGCGGTGTTAGGTTCTTCCACATCGAAGAGACGAAAGACCCCCATGGCCATGGTAGGGGTGACAAAGAAGACGCAGACCATTGCAAAGGTAGCACAAAAGCTGAGCATCCGGTATTTGAGCCGGACCTTGTTTTCCAGCCGGAAGAAATAGGCGGCAACTACATATCCTACCAACAGAAGAAAGGTGAGCGCCAGATACCAGGTCAGGTGGATGTTGGCGAATTTGGCAATATCAGTGGCATTGGAGGTCATCTGCAGATCGGTAATGGTAAAATGGGTGCCGCTGACATCGTATTTGAAATATTCCACCCAAGAAATAATATAGAAAAGAAGGCCGGTGATGGCCATAGAGATAAAGGTCTTTTTAAATAAAAGAGAAACCAGGAGAAAAGCCACAGAAACAATGAGATAATCCAGCAGCAGAATATGAAGATTGTGTCCCATAAAGGAGAAGAGACTCCCCAGGCTCTGGATATGGTTCAGCTCTGTTGCAAGGGCGATGAAAAGGGGAAACAGGCCCACCATCAGCAGCCGTACCACAAATAAGAGATTGCACTCCCACCTGCCAATGTGAAAGGTCATTTTTTCCATTTTATCCAAAATCATGATGATATTCATCACACTTTCCGATTAGAGTTTCTATCCTATACTTTACCACGGATTTCTTAAGCAAATCTTACGGGGAACTTTAGTTTTTATGAATGATTTCTTTAGAATATCCACATGAAAGTGGCAGAAAAACAAGTATGCAACTTGTTGCAAAACCAGCTAAAAAAATAAAGGAATTTTTCCTTTATCCATAATTATAGGACATTCACCGAATTTTGCAAGTAAATCGGAAAGAAAAGGTAACAAAAAAGGATACAAAACTTATACGTTTTGCACCCCTTTTTGTGAAAATAGATAAAAAAAGAAAAGGTGGTAAGGCAATTTGCTAAAAATAATCATGGGAGGATTTAAAAAACGGATTCTACCAGCTTACTGGCGTTTTCGGGGGAATACCGCCATCGGGAAATGGTCCCCTCCTCGATAAAATAGCGCGGCTTTTCAGGAGAATATTTTGCGTCAAAGGCGTCGACGATGATCAGCTTTACCTTCATTTTTTCAGGGATCAGGCTTTTGATGTAAACGCTGGCGTGCTGCCCTGCGGTCACGTCATCCCGTGGCTCTGCGAGCCCTGCCAGATTGGGGGTCAATTCCACAAAGACGCCGTAATCCTCCACCGAACGGATGATCCCGGCAACCGTCTGACCGTTTTCAAACAGGGCTGCGTTTTCTTCCCAGGTGCCCAAAAGCTCCTTATGGCTCAGGGTAATCCGCCCGTTTTCGTCCACCGATCTGACGACTGCTTTGATGTCCTGGGAGACACGGAAACGGTCTTTGGGATGGGAAATACGAGAGACAGAGATAGCGTCGATGGGGATGAGGGAAGAGATGCCGCAGGCAATGTCCACAAAACAACCAAAAGGCTCCAAATGGGTGACCCGGGCGTCAATGATGGTACCGGGGACCAGGGTAGGCAGGTATTCCTCCATACACCTTTGCTGAACCGCCCTTCGGGAAAGGAGCGCGTATGTACTCCCCGCTTCATCCTTTTCAAAGCCGGTGACAATAAAGCAAACTGGCTTATTGACCCGGGAGATCACCGCAATATCCCGGGTGGTGCCGTCACTGAGCCCCCAAGCTCCCTCATCCCGAGGGATGACGCCGCGCATGCATCCAAGGTCCACTGTCAAATTGTGGGCACTGTCACAGAGGGTGACTCTTGCCTCTAGCACCCGGGATGACAGACAGGCCTCATGAAGGGAAGCCTGGCTTTTCAGCGCCGCCCGGTTTTCAAAGGTATCGATGAGCCAGCCTTCTGGTTTATAATCGTACATCTGTGCGACCTCCTTTTTATTGCACGAATTAGGATTTGCTGTTCTGCTCCGGAATCCTCCTATCCGGCAAACGGCAGAAAGAAACAAAGCGGCGCCAAGGTCCGCCTCCTCATTCACTCCGCTTTCATATATATGCAGCTTCCTTCCCCAAATATCCTGATTTTTTCTACAGCCGGACAGGGAGCAGGAGGAATTTGCACAGAAAATATTGCGGGGGCTTTGTTATTTTGCTATAATACAAACTTGGAGTAATGTTGTTTTTCTAATGTTATCTGCCTTGGAGGTGTACAAGATGGACGTACGGGTAGGAGATATTCTGCTGATGAAAAAGGAGCATCCCTGCGGCGGAAAGGAATTTTTAGTGCTGCGTTCCGGTATGGACTTTCGTATCCGCTGCAAAAAGTGCGGCAGGGAAGTGATGGTGCCCCGAGTCAAGGTAGAAAAGAACATTAAAAAAATTGTGAGAGAACCAAGTGAGGGGTAAGAGATAGACTATGTTTGAAAAGCTTAAAAATGTAGAAGACCGGTACGAAGAAATCAACAACCGCTTGATGGATCCCGCGGTGGTAGGTGACAACGAACAGTATAAAAACCTGATGAAGGAATACAAGAACCTGACCCCCATTGTGGAGAAATACCGGGAATACACCGGGGTAAAAAAGACTCTGGATGAAGCCAAATCTCTGCTGGACGAAGGCGGCATGGAAAAGGACTTCCGGGAGATGGTGGAGGAAGAGTATGCCGAGAGCAAGGAAAAGATCGAAACCATTTCCGAGGAGTTAAAGATCCTGCTGCTCCCCAAAGATCCTAACGATGAGAAAAACGTCATTGTGGAGATCCGAGGCGGCGCCGGCGGCGACGAGGCGGCACTGTTCGCCAACTCCCTTTACCGGATGTACACCATGTATGCGGAAAGCCGTCACTGGAAAAGTGAGGTACTCTCCGCCAATCCCACCGAGCTTGGGGGCTACAAGGAGATCAGCTTTTCCATCGAAGGAGAAGGAGCTTATTCCCGGCTGAAGTTTGAAAGCGGCGTCCACCGGGTTCAGCGGGTTCCCGAAACCGAGACCCAGGGCCGTATCCACACATCTACCGTTACGGTGGCGGTGCTTCCGGAGGTGGAGGATGTGGAAATCGACATCAATCCCGACGACCTGCAAATTGACGCCTTCCGGGCCGGCGGCGCCGGAGGGCAGCACGTCAACAAGACCTCTTCTGCCATCCGCATTACCCACCTGCCCACCGGGCTGGTGGTGGAGTGCCAGGATGAGCGCAGCCAGTTTAAGAATAAGGATAAAGCTATGAAGATCCTTCGCTCCCGGCTTTATGAAAAGGCCCAGAGCGAGCAGAATGAAAAGATCGCTTCGGAGCGGAAGCTCCAGGTGGGCACCGGTGACAGAAGCGAGCGGATCCGCACCTACAACTATCCCCAGGGCCGGGTGACGGATCACCGCATCGGTTTGACACTGTATAAGATTGAATCCATCCTCAACGGCGATTTGGACGAATTGCTTGACGCTCTGATCACCTTTGACCAGGCCGAGAAGCTCCAGGCCCAGGGCGAAGAATAGGGGAATAACCGAAATGAATACGCAAATACTCCCCATAGAGGATCCGGGAAAGGACGAAAGCTATGTGCGCCGGGCGGCGGAGATCCTCCGCGCTGGGGGCCTTGTTATCATCCCTACTGAGACGGTTTATGGGTTGGCGGCAAATGCCTTGGATGGAAGCGCAGTCCGCCGTATCTATGAGGCAAAAGGCCGCCCTTCTGACAATCCACTGATTGTCCATGTCAGCAATATGGAGATGATTCCCCCTTTGGTGGAGGACTTTCCTGACGGGGCGCGGCGTTTGGCTGAGGCCTATTGGCCGGGCCCTCTGACCATCATCGTCAGAAAGAGCGGGCGTATCCCCCCAGAGACTTCTGGGGGACTTGATACGGTGGCCATTCGCATGCCTTCTCATCCGGTGGCAAGGGCCATTATTGAGACGGCAGGAATTCCTCTGGCGGCTCCGTCGGCCAACCTTTCCGGCAAGCCCAGTCCCACCAATGCCCGCCGGTGCATCGAGGATATGATGGGCCGGGTAGACGCCATTGTGGACAGCGGCAACTGCCAGGTAGGGGTGGAATCCACCGTTATCACCCTGGCGGAGGGAAAGCCGCGGCTTCTGCGGCCGGGGGGGATTACCTTAGAGCAGCTGGAAGCTGTGCTGGGGCAGGTAGAGGTGGATCCGGCGGTGCTTCACAAACTGTCCGCCGGAGCAAAGGCCAGTTCTCCAGGCATGAAATACAAACACTACGCGCCTAAGGCCCATGTCATCCTGGTGGAGGGGAGCCTTCAACAGTTTGCGGAATATGTGAAAACCCATCAGCAGGGAAAGACAGCTGCCCTTTGTTTTGACGGGGAGGAAGCATTCCTTTCGGTAAGGGCGTTCTCTTACGGCAAAAAAGAAGACGCTGCCACCCAGGCGGCCCGGCTTTTTGACAAACTACGGGAGCTGGATGACGCAGGGGAGGAGACAGTCTACGCCCGCTGCCCTGACAAAGAAGGGGTGGGCTTGGCGGTGTATAACCGGCTGATTAGAGCCGCAGGGTTTGAGGTGATCAAGCTGTGAGCTTTGTTTTAGGCCTGACCGGCCAGACTGGCGCTGGTAAATCCACCGTATCCGAGACCCTGCGCCAGGAAGGAATTGCTGTAATCGATGCGGATTTGGTGGCAAGGCAGGTAGTCTTGCCTGGGATGCCGGCCCTGGTGCGGCTGCGGGAAACCTTTGGCGAGGAGATTATCCGAGAGGGTGCCCTGGACCGAAAAAAGCTGGGCGGTATCGTCTTTGCCGATCCGGAAAGGCTGAGAACCCTCAATGAGATTATGCTTCCCGTGATCTGTGAGGAGATAAAGCGGCAGATGGCGCAGCTCTTTTCTCAGGGCAGGGATGTGGTGGTCCTGGATGCCCCCACCCTTTTTGAGAGCGGGGCGGATCAGATGTGTCAGGAAATCTGCGCTGTCATCGCCCCGGAGGAGGACCGTTGCCGGCGGATTATGGCCCGGGATGGGTTGAGCTATGAGCAGGCTATGGACAGGATTCATAGCCAGCCGGGAGACGATTTCTTTTATGAACACTGCCATATCATCATCGAAAACAGCGGCAGCCTTCAGGAACTTTATAAAAGCGCTGAAAAGCTTGCCCAAATGCTAAAGCTGAAAGGAAGACTATGCCAAGACGAATCAAACAGATCTCTCAACGATCAAAGATTTTCTGGATTGTAGCGGTTTTGCTGGTGCTGGCTGTTGTATTGACCTCCCTGTTCTTTGTGGCCAGGGATAAATATTACGAGATAGCCTATCCTTTAAAATATACGGATATTATCGACAAGTATGCCCAGAAAAACAATCTGCCCCGTGCCCTTGTCTATGCTGTAGTGCGCTGTGAAAGTGGTTTTGATCCCGAGGCTGTCTCCTCTATTGGAGCCAGGGGACTCATGCAGCTGACAGAGGAAACTTTTGATTGGGTGGGCTACCGGATGGGAGACGACCGGGATCTTACTTACGACGACATGTTTAATCCTGAATACAATGTGGAATATGGAACCTTCCTTCTGCGCACCCTATTGGATGAGTATGGGACCATCGACAACGCCTTGTGCGGCTATCATGCGGGATGGGGAAGCATCCGCCAGTGGCTGAATGACCCCCAATATTCCAGCGATGGGAAGAATATCGACCACATTCCCTATGGGGATACATCCAGTTATGTAGCAAAGGTCAAAAAGACCATGGAAAAATATAAAGAGCTCTATGATATGAACGAGGAGGTAAGTACCGATGAAAAATGAGAAAACCGCAGGCCAGCTTCTCCAGGAGCAGCTCTGCGAAAAACCAAAGAACAGCTATGAAATCATGAGCCAGGAGGATCTTCAGAAAGCAGAGTCCTTCTGTGAAGATTATAAGGTATTCCTAGACCGGGCCAAAACCGAACGGGAAGCTGTGGAGGCCATTATCGGGATGCTAAAGGGCGCTGGCTATGAGGAATTTGTCCTTGGGAAAAAATATGCCCCTGGGGACAAGGTCTACTATAACAACCGGGGCAAGGCCCTCATCTGCGCCACCCTGGGTACGGAGCCATTGGAACAGGGCGTATACATCGCCGCCTCCCACATTGACTCCCCCCGGCTGGATTTAAAGCCCCGTCCGGTCTATGAGGACACCGAGCTCGCCCTCTTTAAGACCCACTATTACGGCGGCATCAAAAAGTACCAGTGGACCGCCATCCCCTTGGCTCTCCACGGTGTGGTGATCAAACGGGACGGGGAGACGGTGAAGGTCAATATCGGTGAGGACGAGCAGGATCCAATTTTCTGCGTTACCGACCTTCTGCCTCACCTGGCCACCGAACAGAGCAAACGGACCTTGGCGGAAGGGGTCAAGGGTGAGGAGCTGAATATCCTCATCGGCAGCCGTCCCTTTAAGGACGATAAGGCCAGCGAAAAGGTAAAGCTGAATATCCTCTCCATCCTCCACGAGAAATACGGTATGGTGGAAAGCGATTTTCTCTCCGCGGAACTGGTGCTGGTGCCGGCATTTAAAGCCAAAGACCTGGGCCTTGACCGGAGCATGATCGGCGCTTACGGTCATGACGACCGGGTTTGCGCCTACACTTCTCTTATGGCAACCCTTCACTGCAAGGCGCCCAAGAAGACCTCTGTTGTCATCTTCGCCGACAAGGAGGAGACGGGCAGCGAGGGAAACACCGGCCTGGATTCCCGCTTCCTGGAATACTTCATCAGCGATTTGGCGGCCCCCTATGGTGTGGAGGGGAGAACAGTGCTGCAAAATTCTATGTGCCTGTCTGCGGATGTCAATGTAGCCTTTGATCCCACCTTCCCTGACGTGGTGGAGAGAAGAAATACCGCGTATCTCAATTACGGCGTTGTAGTGACCAAATATACCGGCGCCCGGGGCAAAAGCTCTACCAGCGATGCCTCAGCCGAATTTATGGGCCGGGTCCGCTCTGTATTGGATCAGGCCGGTGTGGTATGGCAGACCGGTGAGCTTGGCAAGGTGGATTTTGGCGGCGGCGGTACCGTGGCCAAATACATTGCCGGCCTTTCGGTCGATGTCGTGGATGTAGGTGTTCCTGTCCTCTCCATGCATGCGCCCTTTGAGGTTGTGGCAAAAAATGATGTATATAATACCTACCGGGCCTTCTATGAATTTTTAAATCAATAAGCTTGGACGGCAAAAATAGGAGGCCGGCGTCGGCGGGCACCGACGCCGGCCTCCTATTTCTATGGGGTTTAGAATGGGAAAGGGAGTCTGACGTGATTTCTGTATTGTTCTTTATGGCTGTGGGCATGTTTGTCGGCGCCAAGCTGTTTCCAGCTAAGCTGCAAAAGGCCAACAGCATCATCCAGCAGGCCTGTGTATTCCTGCTCATCTTTTCCATGGGGATATCCCTAGGCAGTGGTCCTACCTTTTGGAAAGACCTAAAGAGTGTGGGCTGGGAGTCGGTGGTTTTTGCTCTCGCGACCATTGGAGGGAGCATTCTATTCGTGGCACTGCTGACCCGGCACGTTTCCAGGGATGAAGGAGAAGACCAGCAGGACTCCAAAGAAGAGGCGGAAGAAAGATAAAGGACGGAAGAAAATGACCATATTGTTTGCCATCATCAGCCTTATTGCGGGAGTTGCCGTAGGGCAGTTTATTCCAGAAAGTGCGGTGGGAATCATCGACACGGCGTCAGACGCGCTTTTAAATCTGCTGCTGCTTTCGGTGGGAATTACGGTAGGCGCCAACAAGCTGGTTTTCAAAAAGCTCAAGGAATTTAACCTAAGGATCCTTTACATACCCCTGGGAATTGTGGTGGGCTCCCTGCTGTTCGGCAGTATCGCCGGCGTGCTTATGGGAATGCCGCTGCACACCTCAGCCGCCATTTCTTCGGGACTAGGATGGTACAGCCTTTCCGGTATTATGATGCAGGATCTGGCCGGCGCCCAAATCGGCACCATGACCTTTCTCAGCAATGTATTCCGGGAGATATTTTCTTTTGTTCTGATTCCTCTCATTGCCACCCGATTCGGCCATTATACGGCTATTGCCCCTGCGGCGGCTACCAGTGAGGATACCACCCTGCCTATTTTGATGAAATACACCAGTGAGGAGGTAGCGGTAGTTGCCGTCCTCAACGGCGTTATCTGCTCCATCGCGGTGCCTATTCTTATCCCCCTTACCTTCCATCTGCTGCCATAAAAGACTTCTTGTATTTCTCTCTGCTTTGCGCTATGCTTATAGATACAGAACGAATCTTATTGATAAGCTTGGCAGAGAAGAGGAGGATTTCTATGGTAGTCAAAGCGGCAGAGATGAAGATGGAAACCCGTAGTGCCTGGCGGGGCGGAGACGGTGCGATTGGTTGCAGGCATCTGGCGCCCCAGGGCAATCCGCCTAAGTGGCGTTTTGCGGCTGTATTGGAATTTGATCCTGGTGATTCTATCGGGGAACATGTCCACAGCGGTGAAACGGAGCTGTACTATATCATGGAAGGCACAGGGACAGTGTGGGATAACGGAGCCCCTGTGGAGGTAGGCCCGGGCGACGCCATTTTTACTAGAGGCGGCGCGGCTCACTCCATCAAAAACACAGGGGAAGGTGTAATGCGCCTATTGGCTCTGGTTGTGCAGGAATAAAAGCTGCACGAAAGAATTAGATGAAAACATAAAAAAGGAACGCGAAAGCGTTCCTTTTTTTGTTTCATTGGATGGCAAAACACGCCAAAATGTCCTTGACATCGGCTTCTTGCTATTATATAATAATATACTGTATCAAAATGGCTATACGCGCCCTAATCACAAAGTATTATAGCACAGGATACAAAGGATTTCAATACGAATCAGCAAATCCGACAGAAAGATATGGGGCTTCCTGTTTGGTTTGTATAAAAAGGTTGGCAAATAGACGAATGGAGTGTGAGCCTATGGTGAATGTCAAGCCGGTGCAACTCGGAAAGACGACCCGCATGAGTTTTGCTAGGATCAATGAGGTCCTGGACATGCCCAATCTGATCGAGGTGCAGAAGAATTCCTACAGATGGTTCCTGGAAGAAGGGTTGAAGGAAGTATTTCGTGATATTTCCGCAATCACGGATTATACCGGTAACCTGGTTCTGGATTTTATCGACTACCGCTTGGATGACAAACCAAAGTACTCGGTGGAAGAGTGCAAGGAGAGAGATGTAACCTACGCCGCACCTCTGCGGGTCCGCGCCCGCCTGCTCAATAAGGAGACAGGCGAGGTCAAGGAGCAGGAAATCTTTATGGGAGATTTCCCCATCATGACCGAAAGCGGTACCTTCATCATCAACGGCGCCGAGCGTGTTATTGTTTCTCAGTTAGTCCGTTCTCCGGGCATCTACTACGGTATGACCTATGACAAGACGGGCAAAAAGCTGTTCACCTCCACCGTCATCCCGAACCGGGGCGCGTGGCTAGAATATGAGACTGACTCCAACGATATCTTCTATGTCAGAATCGACAAGAATAGAAAGATCCCTGTCACCACCTTTATCCGGGCTCTGGGTCTGGGCAGCGACCAGGAAATTTTGGACTTTTTCGGCGAGGATGAGCGCATCCTGGCCACCATCCAGAAGGATGCCACCAAGAATATGGAAGAGGCGCTTCTGGAGGTATACCGGCGGCTGCGTCCTGGTGAGCCTCCCACAGTGGAAAGTGCCCAGTCCCATATTGACGCGCTGTTCTTTGATCCCCGTAGATATGACCTGTCCAGGGTAGGACGTTATAAATACAATAAGAAGCTGGCGATTTCCGCCCGAATTGCAGGCCGGAAACTGGCGGCTGTTGTTGTCAACCCATTGACCGGTGAGATCATGGGAGAGGAAGGGGAAATCCTCACCCGTGAAAAGGCTTTGGCCATTGAAAAGGCCGGCGTGGATACCGCCTATATTGATGTGGAGGGCACCGTAGTCAAGGTCATCTCCAACGGTATGGTGGATTTAAACGACTATTTCCCCGATGTGGATGCCAAGGCATTGGGCATCAATGAAAAGGTCCGTTTCTGCGTAGTCCAGGAGATCCTGGAGCAGAACTTGGAAGGCGACGCACTGAATGATATGATCGTCTCCCGGGCTGATGACCTTATTCCGAAACATATTATTAAAGCAGATATTCTTGCTTCTATCAACTATATCAACAATCTGGCGATGGAAGTGGGCAAAATCGACGACATCGACCATCTGGGTAACCGCCGTATCCGCAGCGTGGGTGAGCTTTTGCAAAACCAGTTCCGCATTGGTTTTTCCAGAATGGAGCGCGTTATCCGTGAGCGGATGACCATCCAGGCCCAGGATATGGATGTCATCACCCCCCAGGCGCTGATCAATATCCGCCCGGTGGTGGCCGCCATCAAGGAGTTCTTCGGATCTTCGCCCCTTTCCCAGTTTATGGATCAGACCAACCCCTTAGCGGAACTGACCCATAAGCGCCGTCTTTCCGCGTTGGGCCCTGGCGGTCTTTCTCGTGACCGCGCCGGATTTGAGGTCCGTGACGTGCACTACAGCCACTACGGCCGTATGTGCCCCATTGAGACCCCAGAAGGTCCTAACATCGGTTTGATCTCCTATCTTGCAACCTTTGCAAAGATCAATGAATACGGCTTTGTAGAAGCGCCCTACCGCCGGGTGGATAAGGAAACCGGCGTCATCCTGGACGAGGTAGTCTATATGACCGCCGATGTGGAGGATGATTATATTGTCGCCCAGGCCAACGAGCCTATTGACGAAAATGGACGCTTTGTGAGACCCAGAGTTAACGCCCGTTACCGGGATGAGATCATCGAGGTAGAGCGGGAGCGGGTAGACTTCATGGATGTTTCCCCCAAAATGGTCGTCTCTGTGGCCACAGCCATGATCCCCTTCCTGGAAAACGACGACGCCAACCGCGCTCTGATGGGCTCCAACATGCAGCGGCAGGCTGTGCCGCTTCTCAAAACCCAGTCCCCCATCGTAGGCACTGGCATGGAGTATAAGGCTGCTGTGGATTCCGGCGTTGTGGTGCTTTCCAAACACGACGGCGTGGTGGAGCGTGTTTCCGCCGATGAAGTAGTCATCCGCACCGACGACGGAGAACTGCATCCCTACCACATGATTAAGTTCCTCCGCTCTAACCAAGGCACCTGCACCAACCAGCGTCCCATTGTGAACCGCGGTGAGCGTGTCAAGGTAGGCCAGGTCATCGCTGACGGCCCTGCTACCTGCAACGGCGAGATCAGCTTGGGTAAAAATGTTCTCATCGGCTTTATGACCTGGGAGGGTTACAACTACGAGGACGCAGTCCTCATCAATGAAAAAATTGTACGGGATGATGTGTTTACATCCATTCACATTGAAGAATATGAAATCGAGGCCAGAGACACCAAGCTCGGGCCTGAGGAAATCACCCGGGATATTCCCAACGTAGGCGAGGATGCCCTTAAAGATCTTAACGACATGGGTATCATCCGGGTAGGCGCCGAGGTGCGCGCCGGAGATATTCTGGTGGGTAAGGTTACCCCCAAGGGAGAGACAGAGCTTACCGCCGAAGAACGCCTGCTCCGCGCTATCTTTGGCGAGAAGGCGAGAGAGGTTAGGGATACCTCCCTCCGTGTTCCCCACGGCGAATATGGTATTGTGGTGGATGTCAAGGTCTTTACCCGTGAAAATTCCGACGAACTTTCTCCTGGTGTCAACATGGTAGTCCGCTGCTATATCGCTCAGAAGAGAAAGATTTCTGTCGGCGACAAGATGGCTGGACGTCATGGTAACAAGGGTGTTGTTTCCCGTATCCTTCCTCAGGAGGATATGCCTTTCCTGCCCGACGGCACACCGTTGGATATCGTCCTGAATCCTCTGGGCGTTCCGTCCCGTATGAACATCGGACAGGTACTGGAAGTCCATCTGGGTTATGCCGCCGCCGCTTTGGGCTGGAAGGTCATGACTCCGGTCTTTGATGGCGCTCACGAGGCGGATATCCGTGACTGCCTGAGAGAGGCGGGACTGAGAGAAGACGGAAAGACCATTCTCTATGATGGCCGGACCGGTGAGCCTTTTGACAACCCAGTTACCGTCGGATATATGTACTTCTTAAAACTGCATCACCTGGTTGACGATAAAATCCATGCCCGTTCTACCGGCCCCTACAGCCTGGTTACCCAGCAGCCGCTGGGTGGTAAAGCCCAGTTTGGCGGCCAGCGTTTCGGTGAGATGGAAGTTTGGGCTCTGGAGGCTTACGGCGCAGCCTATACCCTCCAGGAGATTCTGACGGTGAAGTCCGACGACGTGGTGGGACGTGTCAAGACCTATGAAGCCATTGTCAAGGGCCAGAACGTGCCTAAGCCCGGCATCCCTGAATCCTTCAAGGTGCTTATTAAGGAGCTGCAGTCTCTCTGCCTGGATGTCAAGGTTCTTGACGCCAACAACGAGGAGATTGACCTGAAACAGTCCTTTGACGACGATGAGGATATGGGCCTCGCTCCGGTGGAGGAGCCCTCTACCTTTGAAAATCAGGAAGTGGAAGTCGAGGAGGACATGGATGGCTACGCCGTGGAAGAGCCGGAAATCGACGAAATTGACGATGAGGCGGTTTTCAATGCGCTGGATATGTTTGATCTCGACGACGGCGATGATGTGGTCGATGTGGAAAACGACCTGGGCGTAGACATTGCGGATTTGGATGACGAAAATCTATAAGGGGGTCGCAATATGGAATTTAACGTATTCGAATCGATAAAGATCGGGCTGGCGTCTCCGGATCAGATCAGGGAATGGTCTTACGGAGAGGTTAAGAAGCCGGAAACGATCAACTATCGTACACTGAAGCCAGAGCGCGACGGCCTCTTCTGTGAACGTATCTTCGGGCCCCAGAAGGACTGGGAGTGCCACTGCGGTAAGTACAAACGTCTGCGCTATAAAGGGAAAATTTGTGAGCGCTGCGGTGTTGAGGTCACCCGCTCTAAAGTCCGCCGTGAGCGGATGGGCCATATTGAATTGGCGGCCCCGGTTTCCCACATCTGGTATTTTAAGGGAATCCCTTCCCGGATGGGCCTGATTTTGGACCTGTCCCCCCGGTTCCTTGAAAAGGTGCTTTATTTTGCACAGTATATTGTTATTGATCCCGGCGCGACTCCCCTGGAGAAAAAACAGCTTCTCTCCGAAAAAGAGTACCGTGATATGCGGGAAAAATACGAAGATGAGTTTAAGGCGGGGATGGGCGCTGAGGCCATCAAAGAACTGCTGGCAGAAATTGATTTGGAGGAACTTTCCAAAGAACTGAAGGATGAGTTGGAGGGCGCTTCCGGACAAAAACGGGTGCGTATCCTCAAAAGGCTGGAAGTGGTGGAATCTTTCCGCCTGTCCGGCAACCGCCCGGAGTGGATGATCATCGATGTCGTACCGGTCATCCCGCCGGATATTCGCCCCATGGTACAGCTGGATGGCGGCCGTTTTGCCACCTCCGACCTCAATGATCTGTACCGCCGTGTTATCAATAGAAACAACCGTTTAAAACGGCTTTTGGAGCTGGGTGCTCCTGATATCATTGTCCGCAACGAGAAGCGGATGCTTCAAGAAGCAGTGGACGCGCTGATCGACAACGGCCGCCGGGGACGTCCGGTGACCGGCCCCAACAACCGGCCGCTGAAATCCCTCAGCGATATGCTCAAGGGTAAACAGGGACGTTTCCGCCAGAACCTGCTGGGCAAACGTGTTGACTATTCCGGACGTTCGGTTATCGTCGTCGGCCCGGAGCTGAAGATGTATCAGTGCGGTCTGCCTAAAGAGATGGCGCTGGAGCTCTTCAAGCCCTTTGTCATGAAACGTTTGGTGGAAACCGGCGCCGCTGGTAACATCAAGAGCGCCAGGAAGATGGTAGAGCGGGCCAAAGGCCCTGTTTGGGACGCGCTGGAAACCGTGATCAAAGATCATCCCGTGCTTCTCAACCGTGCGCCGACCCTGCACAGACTGGGAATCCAGGCATTTGAGCCGGTGCTGGTCGAGGGCCGCGCTTTGAAGCTCCATCCACTGGTGTGTACCGCCTACAACGCCGACTTTGACGGCGACCAGATGGCTGTTCACGTTCCCCTGTCCGCAGAGGCACAGGCAGAGGCCCGCTTCCTCATGCTGGCCGCCAACAACCTGCTCAAGCCCTCCGATGGACGTCCCGTTACCGTGCCTACCCAGGACATGGTGCTCGGTTCCTACTATCTGACTTTGGTGAAGGATGGCGAGCCGGGAGAAGGCAAGGTATTCCGGGATGTCAACGAGGCACTGATGGCCTATCAGGAAGGCGTGGTTGGACTCCATGCTCCCATCCGGGTGCGGATGACCAAAGAGCTGGGCGGCAAGAAGATGTCCAAACTCATCGATGCTACGGTGGGACGGCTGATCTTCAACGAGCCCATTCCTCAGGACCTGGGTTATGTGGATCGCTCCAATTCGGAAAACCTCTTTAATTTGGAAGTATCCTTCCTGGTTGGTAAAAAACAGCTGGGACAGATCATTGAAAAGTGTATAAAAGTCCACGGAACGGCAAAAACTGCTGAGGTACTGGATAAAATTAAGGCCCAGGGCTTTAAGTATTCTACCCGCGGCGCTATTACTGTGGCTGTCTGCGACGCAGTGATTCCGCCCCAGAAGAAGGAACTGCTGGCAGCGGCGGAAGAGAACATCGAAAAGATTACCCGCCAGTATAAACGCGGTCTGATTTCCAACGATGAGCGTTATAACCAGGTGATCAAGACCTGGGATGAGACCACCAAGAAGGTGTCCGACGCACTGACTGAGAACCTGGATCAGTATAACCCCATCTTTATGATGGCAGACTCCGGCGCTCGTGGTTCCATCAACCAGATCCGTCAGCTGGCTGGTATGCGCGGACTCATCGCCAACACCTCAGGTACCACCATTGAGATTCCTATCCGCGCTAACTACCGTGAAGGCCTCAACATCTTGGAGTACTTCATCTCCTCTCGTGGCGCCCGTAAGGGACTGGCCGATACAGCACTGCGTACCGCTGACTCCGGTTACCTGACCCGTAGGCTTGTCGATGTCTCCCAGGATGTGATTATCCGCCAGGATGACTGCGGCACCCATGAGGGCATTTGGGTATCCGACATCAAGGACGGCAGCGAGATGATCGAGCCTATGACCGAGCGTCTCATCGGACGGTATGTGGCTGATGATGTGATCGATCCCAACACCGGCGAAGTGCTGGTAACCAGGGATAAGATGATGGACGACGCCGATGCCGCGAAGATTGCAGCGGCAGGCATCACCCGTCTGAAGATCCGGTCCATCCTCAACTGTGAGTCCAAGCACGGCGTCTGCGCCAAGTGCTACGGAGCTAACCTGGCCAATGGTAATCCCGTGGCGGTGGGCGAGTCCGTCGGTATCATCGCGGCCCAGTCCATCGGTGAACCGGGTACCCAGCTGACCATGCGTACCTTCCACACCGGCGGTATCGCATCGGCAGAGGATATTACCCAAGGTTTGCCCCGTGTTGAAGAGCTCTTCGAGGGAAGAAAGCCCAAGCATCTGGCCATCATCTCCGAAATCGGCGGTGAGGTCCGGATGGAAGAAATTAAGAAAAACCGCCATGTGGTGGTTTATAATAAAGAAACCGGCGATGAAAAGAGCTATTTGATCCCCTTTGGTTCCCGTCTGCGGGTCCAGGAGGGCGATGTGATAGAAGCCGGCGACATGCTCACAGAGGGTTCTGTCAATCCTCATGACGTTCTGGCCATCAAAGGTGCCCTGGCTGTTCAGGATTACCTGATCCAGGAAGTCCAGCGGGTTTATCGGATGCAGGGTGTTGACATCAATGATAAACACATTGAGGTTATCGTCCGTCAGATGATGAGAAAGGTCCGGGTGGATGAAGCAGGCAGCACCGGCCTATTGCCTGGCTCCTTGGTTGACAAGACCGAGTTGATCGCGGAAAACCGCAAGATCGACGAGAGGATCGCTGCTGGGGAAGAGGGACTGGAAAAGGCCACCTATATCCCAGTGCTGCTGGGTATTACCAAGGCATCCCTGGCCACCGACTCCTTCCTGTCCGCCGCCTCCTTCCAGGAGACGACTCGAGTGCTCACCGAAGCCGCCATCAAGGGCAAGGTGGATCCGCTGCTGGGACTCAAAGAAAACGTCATCATCGGCAAGCTGATCCCTGCGGGTACCGGCATGAACTGCTACAGCAATGTACAGGTAGTTCCTGCAGGAGAGGTATTGACAACGCCCCAGGAATGATGATAAACTATATACTTGTGTGAAACAGCCAGAATCTGCTGTTTTATCCCACTTTCTGTTGCCTAGGAAGGGGAGAAATCCCCTTTCTTGACATACATTCCGGGTTTTCCCGACAACAAAGTAAGGAGGTGCGATATGCCAACCTTTAACCAGCTCGTACGCAAAGGTAGAGAGGTGGTCGAGAAAAAATCCACAGCTCCGGCTCTTTTGAAGGGTTACAACTCCAAAAAGCGCGTTGCTATCGATCAGAACTCTCCGCAAAAACGTGGTGTTTGTACTGCAATCAGAACACAGACCCCGAAGAAGCCGAACTCTGCGCTTCGTAAAGTTGCCAGGGTTAAGCTTTCCAACGGCATGGAGGCGACAGCTTACATTCCGGGAATCGGCCACAATCTGCAGGAACACAGCGTTGTGCTGATCCGTGGCGGACGTGTTAAGGACCTGCCTGGTGTGCGTTACCACATCATCCGCGGTACTCTGGATGCCCAGGGTGTTGCCAAGAGAATGCAGGGCCGCTCCAAATATGGTGCGAAACGTCCGAAAGCTGGTGCCGCAAAGAAATAATTCTTCCATAGTTTTATTGAAACTAGAGCTGCTGATGCGGCGTTTATGTATAAATAAACACCGGCCGCATTGGCACCGCGGAAGTATTGTCGCTTTCGAGTACCGATGATATCATAATGTGAAGGAGGGAAGCGAAGTGCCAAGAAGAGGTCGTGTCGCAAAACGTGACGTTTTGCCAGATCCGCTTTACAATTCCAAACTGGTGACCAGACTCATCAACAACATCATGCTGGATGGCAAAAAGGGTGTGGCCCAGAAGATTGTATACGGTGCATTCGATATTGTTAAGGAAAAAACCGGGAAAGATCCCCTGGAGGCTTTTGAGCAGGCTATGGAGAACATCATGCCTGTCCTGGAGGTCAAGGCCCGCCGTGTCGGTGGTGCTACCTATCAGGTGCCCATGGAGGTTCGGCCTGAGCGTCGTCAGACTTTGGGCCTGCGCTGGATTACCAGTTATTCCCGCGCCCGTAATGAGAAGACCATGAAAGAGCGCCTTGCCGGCGAGATCATGGATGCCCTTAACAGCACCGGTGGAGCTGTCAAAAAACGCGAAGATACCCACAAGATGGCAGAGGCCAACAGAGCATTTGCCCATTACAGATGGTAGTTCGTTATCCAACACAGCGGTTTTGCTGCTGTTTTTCTGGACGGATCCGACAGGTTTTTTCCTGCCGGATAGCCGTCTATCTGTCGGAATTTCTGACAGCATATCAATTTGAGGAACAAAGGTAAGTTCCAAGTCGTTTGTTACTGAAGGAGGAGACTATGCCAAGAGATGTCGCTTTAGAGCAAACTCGTAATATCGGCATAATGGCTCACATCGACGCGGGTAAAACCACCACCACCGAGCGTATCCTGTTCTATACCGGTATCAACCATAAGATTGGTGAGACCCATGACGGAAGCGCTACCATGGACTGGATGGCCCAGGAGCAGGAGAGAGGTATTACCATTACCTCTGCTGCTACTACCGCATATTGGAAAGGCCATAGAATCAACATTATCGACACTCCGGGACACGTTGACTTCACTGTTGAGGTAGAACGCTCCCTGCGTGTCCTCGACGGCTCCGTCACAGTTTTCTGCGCAAAAGGCGGCGTTGAGCCTCAGTCTGAAACCGTTTGGCGCCAGGCGAATAAATATCATGTGCCCCGTATGGCATATATCAATAAGATGGACATTATGGGCGCTGACTTCTACCATGTTATCGACATGATGAAGGGACGCCTCAAATGTAAACCCCTTCCCATCCAGCTTCCCATTGGTGCGGAGCAGTTCTTTAAGGGCATCATCGACCTGTTGGAGATGAAAGCCTATGTCTACTACGACGATCTGGGAAAAGATATCCGGATAGAGGATATCCCCGAGGATATGGTGGAGAAGGCAGAGCAGTACCATTCTGAGCTCATTGAAGCAGTTGTTGAGCTGGACGACGCACTGATGGAAAAATACCTGGAAGGCGAAGAGCCCACCATCGAGGAACTCAAGAAAGCCATCCGTAAAGGTACCATCGCCAATGAAGTTGTACCCGTCTGCTGCGGCACTTCTTATAAGAATAAGGGCGTCCAAAAACTCCTCGACGCAATTGTGGATTATATGCCTGCTCCCACGGATATTGCCCACATTAAAGGTACCAATCCCGAGACTGGTGAGGAAGAGGAAAGACCTTCCTCTGATAAAGAGCCTTTTGCAGCTTTGGCATTTAAGATTGCAACAGACCCCTATGTAGGTAAGCTGTGCTTCTTCCGTGTTTATTCCGGTACCCTTGCTGCTGGTAGCGCGGTATACAATTCTACCAAAGACGTGCAGGAGAGAATGGGACGTATTCTGCAGATGCACGCCAATCACAGAAAAGATATTGAGATGTGCTACGCCGGCGATATTTACGCCGCAGTAGGTGTCAAGAACACCACGACTGGTGATACTCTCTGTGATCCCAAACATCCCATCATTCTGGAGTCCATGGAATTCCCAGAGCCGGTTATCAACCTGGCTATCGAGCCCAAGACCAAAGCTGGTCAGGAAAAGATGGGCATTGGCTTGGCCAAGCTGGCTGAAGAGGACCCCACCTTTAGAACCTATACCGATCAGGAAACTGGTCAGACCATTATCGCAGGTATGGGCGAGCTTCATCTGGAAGTTATCGTTGACCGTCTGCTCAGAGAGTTCAAGGTTGAGGCCAATGTAGGCGCACCTCAGGTTGCCTATAAAGAGACTGTCCGCAGACTGGCTGATGTGGATTACAAATATGCCCGTCAGTCCGGTGGTAAAGGTCAGTATGGTCACGTTAAGATCAAACTGGAACCCAACGAGAGCGGCAAAGGCTACGAGTTCCGCAACGAGGTTGTGGGCGGAGCCATCCCGAAAGAGTATATCGGTTCTGTTGACGCTGGTATTCAGGGAGCCATGCAGGCAGGCGTTTTGGCCGGATATCCGGTTGTAGATGTCATCGTTACCCTGTATGACGGTTCTTATCACGAGGTTGACTCCTCTGAAATGGCCTTTAAGATTGCCGGTTCTATGGCATTTAAAGAGGCAATGAAGAAAGCAGATCCCGTCATTCTGGAGCCGATCATGAAGGTTGCTGTTAATGTCCCTGAGGAATACATGGGCGATGTCATCGGAGACCTCAACTCCCGCCGTGGCCAGATCCAGGGCATGGAGGCTGTCTTCGGCGCTCAGGAAATTAAGGCATTTGTGCCCCTGTCCGAGATGTTTGGTTATTCCAATGCGCTGCGTTCCCGGTCTCAGGGCCGTGGTCAGTATGTAATGGAGCCTTCTCACTACATTGAAGTGCCGAAATCCATTGCAGAAAAGATCATGAGCACCAGAGGTAAAAAGGACTAATTTGGCGTTTCATTTTCCCGACTGTGTACGGGAAGGGAGAATCTCTGGGAAACCCTGTTGGAATCCCGGTATATTCTCTAAAAATACTTGAATTTCCTTAAATTTATTGCTACAATACCAATTGTAGTCTGTGATGACCAATAAAATGTGAATGAATTTAAAGGAGGCCACACGAAATGGCAAAGGCTAAATTTGAAAGAACGAAGCCCCATATTAACATTGGTACAATCGGCCACGTTGACCACGGTAAGACAACTCTGACCGCTGCGATTACAAAGACCCTGGGCATGGAAGGCCAGGCCGAGTATGTCGCATACGATATGATCGATAAAGCTCCTGAAGAGAGAGAGCGTGGCATTACCATCAACACCGCACACGTTGAGTATGAGACCAAAAACCGTCACTATGCTCACGTTGACTGCCCGGGACATGCTGACTATGTTAAGAACATGATCACTGGTGCTGCTCAGATGGATGGCGCTATTCTGGTTGTTTCCGCAGCTGACGGCCCCATGCCTCAGACCCGTGAGCACATCCTCCTGTCCCGTCAGGTAGGCGTTCCTTATATCGTTGTTTTCATGAACAAAGCTGACCAGGTTGACGATCCTGAGCTGCTTGAGCTGGTTGAGATGGAGATCCGTGACCTTCTGTCCAGCTATGACTTCCCGGGCGATGACACCCCCATCATTGTTGGTTCCGCTCTGAAAGCACTGGAAGCTCCCAATGATCTGAGCGATCCCGCATACAAACCCATCCTGGACCTGATGGAAGCTGTTGACAACTATATTCCGACTCCGGAGCGTAAAGCTGATCTGCCCTTCTTGATGCCTGTTGAGGACGTCTTCACCATCACCGGTCGTGGTACTGTTGCCACCGGTAGAGTTGAGCGTGGCCAGCTGAAGACTTCTGACGAGGTTGAGATCATTGGTCTGACCGAGGAGAGAAAGAAAACTGTTGTTACCGGTATTGAGATGTTCCGCAAGATCCTCGACTATGCTGAGGCTGGCGACAACATCGGTGCTCTGCTTCGTGGTATCCAGAGAACTGAGATTGAGCGTGGACAGGTCCTGTGCAAACCCGGTTCCATCCATCCTCACACCAAATTCCGCGGCCAGGTTTATATCCTGAAAAAGGAAGAGGGCGGCCGTCACACTCCGTTCTTCAACAACTATCGTCCCCAGTTCTATTTCAGAACTACTGACGTTACCGGCGTTATCCATCTGCCCGAGGGCGTAGAGATGTGCATGCCTGGTGATAACGTTGAGATGGACGTTGAACTGATTACCCCCATCGCTATTGAAGAGGGTCTGCGTTTTGCTATCCGTGAGGGCGGCAGAACTGTTGGTTCCGGCGTTGTTACCAAAATTAACGAATAATCAATCTCTTTAGAGATAAAAAGCACAGGATACTTTAGTATCCTGTGCTTTTTTTGTGGGGAAATAATGCGTTTTTCATTTGCGCGAACCTATTCGGTTATCTCATTAGTCTCCGGGCTGCGGAACAGCAGGGAAATGCACCAGATGCCCGCTAGGGCAACCAATGTATAAATAATGCGGCTGACGGCTGCAGCCTGCCCGCCAAAAGCCCATGCAACAATGTCAAAGGAAAAGATACCGATGGAGCCCCAGTTGAGTGCACCGATGATCACAAGGACCAATGCAATTTTATCTAACATAAAAACTCCTTCTCCGCGCGGTATAAAAAATCATTTGCTTTTCCCATCCGCGCGGGGACAGAAAAAGAGACAAAAAAGCATGCAATGCTTTTTCGTGCAATACATAGTATATCCATCATTGAGACATATATTCTGCGAGGATAAACAATGGGAATTTATGAAAGAAACAAGTGGGAAAAAATATTTTTTTATTTACAGAGGGAATTTCGATTGTTATATCCTCAAAATGTATAGAATATCCCTTTGGATTCCTTCAATTTTCTATACATTTTCTCTTGAAAAGGCAAAAAAATAGGTATATCATAAGTGCATTAGCGAGAAATTGCCCACTGATTGAAAAAGGAGGTTGGGTTGATGGATCAAGTAGTTGCACGCCTTCTGCAGATAGATCAGACGGCTGCCCAGATGGTAAACGACGCCCGCACAGAGTTAGAACAAACAAAGGCGGCAATGGAAAGCGAAAAAGAAAGTTTCAAACGGTCCTATTTGGAAAAAGCGAAACATCGTATCTCCTTACTTGAAAAGGAGGGGGATGCCCAGGTGCAGGAAGCGTTTTCCCGTTTAGATCAACACAATCAAAAGCAGCTGCAAAAAATGCAGAAAAAGTATGATGAAAACCATAAGAAATGGGAAGAAGAGATCTTCCATCGATGTTTGCAGTAGGTATCTTTGCTTATAGTGCTGTCAAACACATTTATATAAGGTAGAGCCAATCTTTGTCCACCGCGCAGGATGTAAGGTTGTGTTGCAAAAAAGCGCGGAGAAAGGGCGGTTGCTGTGCTCGATTCACTTTCTAATAAGGCGATTTTGACAAAAGCAAGGGCCATGTATGGCAAGCGGCTGCGGCCCGAAAACTACAACGAAATGATGAGGATGCAAAGCGTCTCTGATATTACCGCCTACTTGAAGAATGAAACTTGGTATCAGGATGTGCTGGCTCCGATTAGCGAAGCGACAGCTCATCGAGGACAGGTGGAAAACCTCATTCGGAGAAGTGTGATTGACCGCTATGCAAAATTATTGCGGTATGATTTTTCGAAGGGAAAGAGCTTTTACTCTTATCTAATCATCTGGTCGGAAATTGAACTGATCCTGTCTTGTATCCGGATGCTGAATTCCCATTCCAGCGATGAGTTTATCATTTCACTCCCAACCTATATGATAAGGTATGCGTCATTTGACTTGATGGGGTTGGCAAAAGCACGGAGCTTTGATGATCTGCTTTCGGTGATTTCTCATACCCAGTATTATGGTATCGTTAAGCAGTTTCATCCCCAAAAGGGTGTGGACTATATCGACCTCATTGGATGCGAAAGCGCCATGCTCAACTTTTATTATGAAAAGGTCTTCTCCCTGATCCGAAAGAACTATAAAGGAAGTACGGCAAAGCAACTAGCGGTTATTTTCGGCACGGAAATTGACATCCGCAATGTTGGGTTGATCTATAGACTTAAACGGTATTATCACTATCAGCCAGCTCAAATCCGTAAACATCTGGTGCAGGTGCCAGGTCAGATGACGGGACGAGTATTGGATGAAATGGTGGACGCGGCAGATGCAGAAGCAATGATGGCTGTTCTCCAGAAGACGCGATTTGGGAGATTTTATAATGCAGAGCACTTTTCACACATCGAAAATGTGACGGAAAAAACCAACTACTATACCAATGGCAAACAGCTTCGGTTTACAATCGATGCGCCAGTAGCATTGGTTTCCTATATGAACTGTATTGAGATCGAGGTTGAAAATATCTTCTGTATTATCGAAGGTGTTCGATACCGCGTCCCAATGGAAGAGATCAGAAGCCTTTTGGTTTGACGGAGCCTTCGCCGCCAAGATGTGAAAAAAGAGATTTTTAGCATCCAGCGGCCAGGAGAGAAATATACCCGACGAAAGGCAGTCGGAAGAACTTAGGTGAAAAATATGAAGAGAGATCAACAATGGATTTCCTTGCAAACGTTCAAAGAGGAGGTGTAGCTGGTGTCGATTACAAAGATGACCCTTGTGGAGATCCAGGGAGCGGAAACTTGCTTGGATGAAGCGTTGCAGCGTGTGGCAAAATCGGCGGTATTCCAGCCAGAGCCGTTCACATCCTTTAGTGAATACGCGGCAGGTGTGCCCGCAATGGGGGGGCATAATCCCTATGCGGAGCTATTGCGCAAGGTGATGGGAATTGCTGACACCTTTCAAGTTAAGCTAAAATATGCAGATTTTGAAAAGCTGAATTTGTCTCTCGAGGAGATTCCTCCCTACATTGACAATTTACAGGCGAGGGTATCCAAGCTCCGAGAGGAAAAGAAAAATCTGGAAAGCCACCAAGAGACTTACCGGCAGACATTGACCCATCTACAGCATATTATCTCCCTCAATCTGAGCTTTGATGAATTATTTGCTATCAAGTATTTGAAGGTCCGCTTTGGCAGATTGCCGGTGGATAGTTATATGAAGCTCAGCTATTATGAGGACGAGCCATTTGTTTTTTATTCCTTTGACAACGATGGCGCTTATCATTGGTGTGTATATCTCACCGCCGATGAGGACGCAGAAGCGGTTGACGGTATTTTTAACTCCCTTTTCTTTGAGCGCCTGCGGATCCCAGACGATACCCACGGAACGCCGGAAAACGCCATCGCGCTGATTCAAAAGGAAATGAAAGAAAATGAAGCAAGGCTGAAAGAGGTCAAGGAAGAGATCAAACAGATTTATCACCAAGGGGTAGAAGAGTTTCTGATGGTCTATTCCAAACTCAAATTCCTTAGTGACTCCTTTGACCTGAGAAAATATGCGGTTATATTGAAAGGTAAGTTCTACGTTTTAGGATTTGTTCCTGAGAAGGAATATGAAAACTTGAAAGGGGAATTCCAAAATCTGTCTGGGGTGGAGATAACAAGCCGCCCAACGGAATATAAGGAAGATCTCCATGTCCCGGTGGAACTGAAGAATAATCGATTTGTACGTCCCTTTGAGATGTTCACAACCATGTATGGCCTGCCAGGATATAAGGATATCGATCCTACCCCCTTTGTGGCGATTACCTACACCTTCCTTTTCGGCCTGATGTTTGGAGATGTAGGACAGGGCTTGGTCATTTCCCTAGTGGGATGGCTGTTGTGGAAGTTTAAAAAGATGACATTGGGCCCCATTATGATGCGTATCGGTATTTCCTCGGCGGTATTCGGATGCATCTATGGTTCTGTCTTTGGTTTTGAGCATCTGCTGGATCCCGTTTACCATATGCTGGGCTTTGCAGAAAAGCCTATTGAAGTAATGGAGCCGGCTACTACCAGCAACATCTTGTTATTCGCTGTAGGTCTTGGCGTCTTTATTATTCTGTTATCCATGGTCTTTAACATAGTTTTGGGTATAAAACAGAAAAATATAGAGCGGGCGATTTTCTCCCAGAACGGCTTGGCCGGCTTCGTTTTCTACGCAGCTGTTGTTTTCGCTGCTGTGGGGACCCTCATGGGTATGCAGATTTTAAACCCCGTTTACATCCTGCTGCTCATTGTGCTGCCGTTGATGGTAGTGTTCATGAAAGAACCCCTGGCCAAAATGGTGGCAAAACGTAAAGGTATTTTCGAAGAAGGGGTGGGTAATTTTATTGTCGTTACCTTCTTTGAGATGTTTGAGATACTGCTAAGCTTTATCAGTAACACCATGTCCTTCCTGCGTGTGGGCGGATTTATCCTGAGCCATGCCGGCATGATGGCGGTGGTTTCCACCTTGGCCGAGATGGTAGGCGCTGGAGCCAGCCCCATTGTAATCATCATTGGCAACGTATTTGTCATGTGCATGGAGGGACTGATTGTGGGTATTCAGGTCCTTCGTCTGGAATTCTACGAAATGTTCAGCCGCTTCTTTGAAGCGGAGGGGGATCCCTACCAGCCCGTCAAAGTCAGCTATCAGACACAGGAGCAATAGCTGAGACTGTGTCAAGTTTCATATTAAATCAAGAATTTGGAGGAACTGATGATGAGTAGAATGTTGATGTTTTTAATCCCCGCAGCAATCGTTGCCATTGCGGCCATGGCTTTGATGCCCCTGTGCAAACGTTCCGTCGATAAAAAAAGCGCTAAGCGCCGGGTCATTGCGAATTTATCTGTTTTCTTCGGTGCAGTTGTTCTGTTTGCGGCTACCCCTGTAGGCAGCATGATCGCATCCGCCGCTGAACCTGCCGCAGCTGCAGCAGGATTGTCAGTAGGCTCCGGCCTGGGTCTGTTGGCAGCCGCTCTGGTTACCGGACTTTCCTGCGTGGGCGCCGGTATTGCTGTTGCCGCAGCTGCTCCCGCTGCTATCGGTGCAGTGAGCGAGGATCCCAAATCCTTTGGTAAGTCCATGATCTTCGTGGTTCTGGGTGAGGGTGTCGCCCTCTATGGTCTGCTGATCTCCATCCTGATCATCAACAAGGTCTGATCATTCCCGCGTTATTTCAGGAAGAGGGAACATCCATGAAATTTTATCTCATCAGTGACAATGTGGATACCAGTGTAGGCATGCGCCTATGTGGAATCGAAGGTGTTGTTGTCCATGAGGCGCAGGAAGTGGAAGAGGCTTTACAGAAGGCAATTGCCGACGAGGAAGTGGGCATTGTGCTCATCACCACCAAATTGATGAAGCTGTGTCCTGATATTATTTACGAGATGAAGCTTCACAGTAAACGGCCTCTGATTGTAGAGATTGGTGACCGCCATGGATCCCAACAGATTTCCGATGCCATCACCCAATATGTGCGGGAGGCTATTGGTATCAAGATCTAGCTGGTGTATAGGCGGTTGGCCTACCAGTGGAAAAACAGACTTTGAGAATATTCGGCCTGCAAAAATTGGCGGGCACAACGGAGGTGAAGATCGTGGCATCATTACAGGAACGGGCCAAAAGAATTGAAGCGGATATTATGGAACACGCTACCAGTGAAAAGGAAAAATACCTCCAGGAAGCAGCGGACTACAAGCGGAGAGAACTGGAAAAGGCCGAAAATGAGGTTTTAAATGAATCTTATGAGAAGATTCAGGATGCCGTTGCTGAAATCCGTACCCGTACAGCCCACATGATTGCAAAAAAAGACTATGAGGCCAAACGTGAACTGTTTATCAAACGGATGGAAATGAGCGATAAGGTCTTTGCACAGGTAAAGGAAAAGCTGATTTCCTATACAAAAACGCCGGCTTATGAGGAAAGAATCGCAAAAAGCGTAAAGCAGCTGGTGGAGAAATATCCCTTGGAGGGCTGCGAGCTGCGTTTTGCTCCCCATGACAATGTTTTGGCGGAAAAAGCGGCCAAAGCATTTGGACATGGCTGCACCGTTGCCGAGGACCGTGACATCGTCATCGGAGGATTTGTTTTGGTCCATCGGGGACAGGGAATCTACCTAGACGAGACGTTGGACAGTGCCTTAGAGGAGCAGAAAACCTGGTTTTACCAAAATTCCGGCTTGTCCATCGACTAGTTTCCCGTGAGAGAGGTGAAGAAGTTGAGCAACAATACGATATATTCTATTAATGGCCCTGTCGTCACCATTAAGGATACGAAGGACTTTTCCATGATGGAAATGGTCTATGTTGGGGAAAAACGGCTGATTGGAGAGGTCATCTCTATTACCGATGCCCTGACCACCATCCAGGTCTATGAAGGCACTACAGGGCTGAAACCCGGGGAACCGGTTTATACCACAGGTAGCCCCATGTGTGCGACCCTAGGTCCTGGTATTCTTTCCAATATTTTTGACGGTATTGAGCGGCCGCTCAAGCAGCTGGAAAAGAGAACTGGCGCATTTATCGGAGAGGGAATCAATGAAGGTGCGCTAGATACGGAACGCCTTTGGGATGTAAAAGTTACCGTCAAGGTGGGAGACAAGCTCAGAGGCGGCCAAATTTATGGCACCACCCAAGAGACATCCCTCATTGAGCATCGCTTCCTGGTGCCGCCAGATTTGGCCGGCCAGGTAGTGGATTGCGCCCCAGATGGCAAATATAAACTGAATGACTGCATTGTTAAACTAAAGGATGAACGGGGAAATATCCATCAGTTGACCCTTTGTCAGAGATGGCCGATTCGGATTCCCCGCCCGGTAGACAACCGGCTTCCCATCAACATGCCTCTGATCACAGGACAGCGTGTCATTGACACCCTGTTTCCCATTGCAAAGGGCGGAACGGCTGCAGTACCGGGAGGTTTCGGTACGGGCAAAACTATGACCCAGCATCAGCTGGCTAAATGGTGTGACGCCCAGGTCATTGTCTACATCGGCTGCGGTGAGCGCGGCAATGAGATGACCCAGGTATTGGAGGAGTTTTCCGAACTGATCGACCCGAAATCCGGCAAGGCGCTGACCGACCGTACGGTGCTGATTGCCAATACCTCCAACATGCCGGTGGCGGCCCGTGAGGCTTCGATTTATACCGGTATTACCTTGGCGGAATACTACCGTGACATGGGTTACCATGTGGCGATTATGGCTGACTCTACCTCCCGTTGGGCAGAAGCCCTCCGTGAAATCTCCGGACGGTTGGAGGAAATGCCTGCGGAAGAAGGCTTCCCAGCCTATCTTCCCAGTCGTTTGTCTGAGTTTTACGAGCGTGCAGGTTATATGGAAACCTTTTCGGGAAAAGAAGGTTCGGTTTCCATTATCGGCGCAGTATCTCCGCAGGGCTCCGACTTTTCGGAACCGGTTACCCAGAATACCAAACGTTTTGTACGTTGCTTCTGGGCGCTGGATAAATCCCTAGCTTACGCCCGTCATTACCCCGCCATCAACTGGACTTCCAGTTATAGTGAATATATTGATGACCTTTCCAAATGGTATCGGGATAACATCGATCCCGCCTACATGAAAAAGCGTCAGGAGCTGTCCGGCATTCTCCAGGAAGAAAGCAAGCTGATGGAGATCGTGAAGCTAATTGGTTCCGACGTGCTTCCTGACGACCAGAAGCTGACCATCGAGACAGCGCGGGTTATCCGCGTAGGATTTTTGCAGCAGAACGCCTATCACAAAGATGATACCTATGTGCCGCTGCAGAAACAGCTTTTGATGATGAATGTCATCTTGCACCTCTATGAGAAGAGCAAGGAACTGATCTCAGGTGGAACCGCTCTTGCCGATGTGCTGGGAACGGGGCTATTTGAAAAGGTTTCTAAGATGAAATATGATATTCCAAACGACAAGCCCGAGCTTTTTGACGAATACATGGCGGATATTGACAAGCAGCTTGGCAATTTACATTAAGACAAGAGGAGGAAGAACAGATGAGCCTTCAATTTGTCGGACTCAAAGAAATTAATGGCCCCCTTGTCGTACTCGACCATGTGCCCGATGTCAGCTTTGAGGAAATGGTGGAGCTGACGCTGGAGGACGGTACCACAAGGGCGGGCCGTGTCGTTCAGATTCAGGGAGAACAGGCCATCATCCAGGTGTTTGAGGGAACCCGCGGATTGTCCCTGAAAAACACCCGTACCAAGTTTCTGGCCCATCCCATGGAGATGCCCCTGGCCAGGGAGATCCTGGGCCGCGTTTTCAACGGCAGTGGCCGTCCCATTGATGGCTTGGGAGAGGTTTATCCTGAAAAATTTGGGGATATCAACGGCAAACCTATTAACCCTGTATCTAGAAGTTACCCCAGAAACTATATCAATACCGGAATTTCCTCAATTGACTGCCTGATGACATTGATCCGGGGCCAGAAGCTGCCCATCTTTTCCGGATCCGGTATGCAGCACAATAAGTTGGCGGTTCAGATCGTCCGCCAGGCCAAAATCGCGGAAGAAAGCGGTGTGGGCTTCGGCATCGTCTTTGCGGCCATGGGTGTCAGCAATGATGTGGCGGACTACTTCAGGGCCTCCTTCCAACAGTCGGGGGTTATGAAGAATGTTACCATGTTCCTCAATCTTTCCAATGACCCGATCATTGAAAGAATCCTGACTCCCCGCTGCGCACTGACGGCGGCGGAATATTTGGCCTTTGAGCAGAATATGCACATTCTGGTTATCCTGACCGACATGACGTCCTATGCAGAGGCCCTTCGTGAGTTTTCTTCTTCCAAGGGAGAGATTCCTGGAAGAAAAGGCTATCCTGGCTATCTGTACTCCGACCTTGCCTCCCTCTACGAGCGGGCAGGCGTAATTAAGGGGTCGGAAGGCTCCGTGACCCAGATCCCCATCCTTACCATGCCCAACGACGATATCACCCACCCGGTGCCGGACTTGACCGGTTATATTACGGAAGGGCAGATCGTTCTGGACCGGGGGCTGGATCAAATGGGGGTATATCCTCCAGTATCGGTGCTACCCAGCCTTTCCAGATTGATGAAGGACGGCATCGGTGAAGGATTTACCCGGGAGGATCATCCTTCGGTTTCCACCCAGCTGTTTGCGGCCTATGCTAAGGTACAGGATGCCAGAAGCTTGGCTTCGGTCATCGGCGAGGATGAGTTGTCCCCCACAGATAAAAAATATATGGAGTTTGGCAAAATGTTCGAAGAGCACTTTGTCAATCAACCCTTTGATGAAAACCGGACCATTGAGCAGACTTTGGATTTGGGCTGGGCCCTTCTTTCCATGCTGCCGGTGGAGACACTGGATCGGTTGGATCAGGCAGATATCGATAAATATTACGATCCCCACAAAGCAGAAAGCTTGAAGTAAGTAATACGCTGACAGATAGAAAGGAGGCCCATGATGCGCAACAATGTTTTTCCCACCAAGGGGAATTTGCTCAGCACAAAAAAATCTCTGGCTCTGGCCAAAATGGGCTTCGAACTGTTGGATCGCAAGCGGAATATCCTGGTGCGGGAGATGATGCAACTCATTGATCAGGCAAATGCATTGCATAACCAGATCAGTGATGTTTATAATCAGGCTTATCAAGCGCTGCAGATGGCCAATATTACCTTGGGTATTTGTGAAGACATTGCAAAGTCTGTGCCAGTGGAAAATGGTGTGCAGATTTCCTACCGCAGCGTTATGGGGGTAGAGATCCCTACAGTGACCATTGATACCAGTGAGCTACAGATGCCCTATGGCTATATGGGTTCCAACTCCCAGCTGGATCAGGCCTATATCTGTTTTTATAAGGCAAAGCTGGTGACAGTACAGCTGGCAGAGATCGAAAACAGTGTCTACCGCTTGGCGAATGCCATCAAAAAGACCCAGAGCCGGGCAAATGCTCTGAAGAACATTATTATCCCCGACTTTGAAGAAACCACCAAGTTTATCACTGATGCCTTGGAGGAAAAGGAAAGGGAAGAATTTTCCCGACTCAAGGTCATCAAAAGGGGAAAAGAACGGAAAAAAGCCGAACAATCAGTATAAATCAAGAAATCCAATACTTTTTGTATTGGATTTTTCTTGTTTTTTGCTGTAATTTATCATCATAAGGCCCGCCACTTGACAGTAGCGGGCCTTATGATTCAGAGAAAGCAAATCCTGTAAAGGCGAAATCCTTGTCAAAAAAGCGCCGCCATATAGGCGGCGCTTTAGAAGCAAAGAAGGCATTGTACTAGTTTTTCAGGCTGTGAATGGGAGCGGGAATCTGACCGCCGCGGCTGATAAACTTCAGCGGGGAAGCGGGATTGACCTCCATCACAGGACCGCCGCCCAAAAGGCCGCCGAAGGAGAGCTCATCCCCTACCTTTTTGCCGATAGCGGGGATAAGACGAACGGCAGTGGTCTTTTGGTTGACCATACCAATGGCCGCTTCATCAGCAATGATGGCGGAGATGGTCTCGTCAGGGATATCGCCGGGAACAACGATCATATCCAGTCCCACAGAGCAGACGGCGGTCATGGCTTCCAGCTTCTCAATGGAGAGGGCGCCGCAGCGGGCGGCGTGGATCATGCCGGCATCCTCAGTTACCGGAATAAAGGCGCCGGAGAGGCCGCCAACATGGGAAGAAGCCATAACGCCGCCTTTTTTGACCGCATCGTTGAGAAGAGCTAGGCAGGCGGTTGTACCATGGGCGCCGCAGGTTTCCAGCCCCATCTCCTCCAGAATATGGGCTACGCTGTCTCCGATGGCCGGAGTGGGGGCCAGAGACAGGTCTACGATACCGAAGGGAACGCCCAAACGGTGGGAGGCTTCATAAGCGACCAGCTGGCCGATCCGGGTGATCTTAAAGGCGGTTTTCTTGACAATGTCCGCCACTTCGGTGATGTTGCAGTCCCCAGCTTTGGCCAAGGCGGAGCGGACAACACCGGGACCGGAGACTCCTACGTTGATGACGCAGTCCGGTTCCCCGGGGCCGTGGAATGCACCGGCCATAAAGGGGTTGTCCTCGGGAGCGTTGCAGAAGACGACCAATTTGGCGCTGCCAATGCAATCCCGATCTGCGGTGAGAAGGGAGGTCTCCTTGACCTTATGGCCCATAAGCGCAACAGCATCCATATTGATACCGGTTTTGGTAGAGCCAATGTTGACCGAGCTGCACACGTGTTCAGTGACCGACAGTGCCTCGGGAATGGAGTTAATCAGCTCCAGATCTCCAGCGGCAAAGCCTTTGTGAACGAGGGCAGAGTAGCCGCCGATAAAGTTGACGCCGACAGCGGCCGCAGCCTTCTCCAAGGTTAGGGCATATTTAACCGGATCCCCTTTAGAGGCTGCTGCCAACATGGCGATGGGGGTGACGGCGATGCGCTTGTGGATGATGGGCACACCATATTGGGTTTCCAGGTCCTGCCCCACCTTGACCAGGTCTTTGGCGCAGCGGGTGATCTTGTCATAGACCTTGCGGCAGGAGGCTTCAATGTCCCCGTCGCAGCAGTCCAAGAGGGAAATCCCCATGGTAATGGTACGGATATCCAGGTTTTCGTCCTGGATCATGGTAATCGTTTCTAATATATCACTTACATTGAGCATATGTATCATTGTCCTTTCCTAGGCTTTGGGCTAGATGCGGTGCATGGTGTTGAAGATGTCCTCATGCATCACATGGATGGACAGATGAAGTTTTTCTCCCAGTTCCTTCAGAGCGTCGACCAGCTCCGGGAAGCTGCAGGAGAGTTTCGTAATATCCACCAGCATGATCATGGCGAACATGTCCTGTAGAACAGACTGGGTTACTTCGATGACATTGGCGTTTTTCTCTGCACAAATGGTGCTGACCTTGGCCAGAATGCCGACCATATCTTTACCGATGACTGTGATAACAGCGCGCATTGTTAAATCCTCCATAGCAGATATTTGTATCTATTTTAACATATATGGCGGCTAGATAACAGGGATAGGGAAGATAAATTTTTATTGGGAGAGTTTGCAAATTTTGTGTTCTATGATATGATAAAAGCATAAGAGAGAGCCGGGAGAAATGAGAGGGAGGAAGATTTTATGGCGACCCCAATTTATGACAGCCATACACACAGCGACAATTCTCCAGATGGTTACCATTCGGTCACCTTTCTCTGTGAGAATGCCATTGAAAAGGGGATGACAGGCTTTGCGCTGACGGACCACTGTGATATTAATGTCTATTTTCAAGATAAATATGATAAGACCATCCGGCAGTCTAACTTTGAGATGATGAAGGCAAAGTCCATCTTCTCCGATCGGCTGGAGCTTTCCGCCGGGGTGGAGCTGGGTCAGCCTCTCCAAGCGCTGGAGAATGCGGAACAGGTATTGGCTTCCTATGATTTTGACTTTGTCATCTGTTCGCTACATAATAATTTAAACCAGCAGGATTACTATTTTATCAACTACAATGACCCGGAACTGGACATCAAAGATCTATTTGACCGCTATTTCCAGGAGCTTTTGGAGACGATAGCCTGGGGAAAGTTTGACGTTCTGGGGCACTTGACCTATCCGCTGCGGTATATGAACGGCATTTATAAGAAAAATTACAGTTTTCTTGACCACTACTACGATGAAATTGTGGCGGTGATGAAGGGAGTCATCCAGCAGGGAAAGGGAATCGAGATCAATACCTCCGGCCTGCGGCAGCCGGTGGGCGTCACCCTGCCCGACCTGCCTTATATCAAGCTGTATAAGCAGCTGGGGGGAGAGATACTGACCATTGGGTCCGATTCCCACACGGCCCAGGATATTGGCGCTGGCATTGCTGACGGCATCCTCATCGCCAAGGAAGCGGGGTTTGATTACTATACCTTCTTCCAGAATAGAAAGCCCAAAATGATCAAGATTGATTGAGCGAGAACACCTACCGGAAGGGTCCGGCAGGTGTTCTCTGTCTTGCGGGTTGTGTTTTATTTGGAAAATTGATATAATAAAATCTAAAATCTTCCCATGAAAAAAGAAAAAGACTAGGAGTGAGTATGCATGGATAAGCTGCTGAAGATTTTATACGAAAATGCCAGACTGTCAAACGCGCAGATCGCCGCGATGCTGGCCCGAACGGAGAGTGATGTGGCAGCCGCCATTGATCAATATGAAAAAGAGGGCATTATCCGTGGATACCGAGCCGTTGTAGACTGGGATAAAACGGATCGTCAATTTGTCACCGCCCGCATTGAGCTCAAGGTCACGCCCAAAAAGGGACAGGGCTTTGAAGAAATCGCGGCCGCCATTGCCCAGTTTGATGAAGTGGAGACGGTCTATCTTATGTCCGGCGGTTATGATATAGCAGCAACTGTTACCGGAAAAACCTTCCAGGAGGTAGCTATGTTTGTAGCTCACCGCCTGGCTCCTTTAGATTCCGTCCAATCTACGGCCACCCATTTTGTTCTGCGCCGCTACAAAGAGCGGGGTATCCTGATTAAGGACGATGCGGTGGACGAGAGGGGGATGGGTTCACTGTGAGGGATTATAAGGAGATTCTCTCCCCCAAAATCCTAGGGCTGAAACCTTCCGGCATCCGGAGATTTTTCGATATTGCCAACGAGATGGATGGCGTTATCTCCCTGGGAGTAGGGGAGCCTGACTTTAAAACGCCCTGGGCCATCCGGGAGGCGGGTATCCGCTCCCTGGAGCAGAGCAAAACCTGGTATACGGCAAACGCGGGGCTCCAAAGGCTAAAAACCGAAGTGTGCCGTTATCTCGACCGGCGCTTTGGGCTTTCTTATGACGACAAACATGAAATTATGATTACGGTGGGTGGTTCTGAGGCCATCGATGACTGCATCCGTGCCTTTGTGGATGAAGGGGACGAGGTGCTGATCCCCGAGCCCTCCTTTGTGGCCTACCATCCCATTACCGTCCTGGCCGGCGGTGTGCCAGTGGCCATTCCCACCAAGGCGGAAAACCACTTCCGCCTGACTCCCGAGGAGCTGCGGGCTCATATCACCGACAAAACCAAGTTGTTGGTGCTTCCTTACCCCAATAATCCCACCGGCGGTGTAATGCGCCGGGAGGACCTGGAGGCCATTGCCCAGGTGCTTCGGGAAACGGATATTATGGTGCTGTCAGATGAAATCTATGCGGAGCTGACCTACGGCGGACGCCATGTTTCCATTGCATCGATTGACGGAATGAGAGAGCGCACCATCGTGGTCAACGGCTTCTCCAAAACCTACGCCATGACCGGCTGGCGGCTGGGATATGCGGTAGGACCGGCTCCTGTCATGGAACAGATGCTCAAAATCCATCAGTATGCCATTATGTGCGCCCCTACCACCAGCCAATACGCTGCCATCGAGGCAGCCAGCAGCTGTGACGATGCCATTGCCAGTATGGCGGATGAATATAATATGCGCCGCCGTCTCATTGTGGATGGATTCCGGAAGATGGGATTGGAATGTTTTGAGCCGGAAGGGGCGTTTTACGTGTTCCCATCCATCAAGTCTACCGGTATGACTTCCGATGAATTCTGTGAAAGCCTGCTGCATCACGAGCGGGTGGCGGTAGTACCGGGTACCGCTTTTGGCGAGAGCGGAGAAGGCCATTTCCGGGCCTCCTACTGCTATAGCGTCGCCCATATCCTAGAAGCATTGAAGAGAATTGAGCACTTTTTGCAGGGGCTTGACAAATAGCGTGAAAACCTTACCGCGGCAGCGGTAGGGTTTTTGGCATAGACGGAGGGAATTTGTGCGGCAAGTAAGTGTAATCAAGACGCCATCCTATGATCAGACGATGGTAAACGAAGCGGTCCACAGACACTTTGCCCTGCATGGCATGGAAAAGAGGCTGCATCCGGGAATGAAGGTGCTGATCAAGCCCAATCTGCTGATGAAGCGGCGCCCGGAGGAGTTTACCACCACCCATCCATCGGTGGTGGAAGGGGCGATCATAGTGATCAAGGAATATGGAGTAACCGACATTACCATTGCGGACAGTCCAGGGGGACTGTACACCAGGGGACAGCTTAGCGCTATCTATCGTGCCAGCGGTATGGAGAGCGTGGCGGTCCGGCAGGGAGTTAAGCTCAACCTGGATACCGGGTTTGGAGAGGTAGAGGCGCCAGAGGCAAAGATTTGCCCCCGTTTTACCATCATTGATCCAGCCAGGGAGGCGGATATGATCATCAGTGTGGGTAAGGTGAAAACCCATGGGATGACAGGGCTTTCCGGCGGGGTGAAAAATCTGTTCGGCTGCATTCCGGGGCTGATGAAACCGGAACTCCACTGCCAGTTCCCAGAAAAGGACAGGTTTGGCCATATGCTGGTGGATTTGTGCCAATGCCTTCATCCCAGTTTTTTCCTGATGGATGGGGTAGAGGCGATGGAGGGAGATGGCCCTTCTGGGGGTGCTATGCGAAAGGTGGGGATTACCTTCGCGGCAGAGAATCCCTATGCACTGGATCTTGCCCTATGCCGCCTTATGGACATGGAAGAAGATGCCGTTCCAACTATTGTGGCGGCGAAGGAACGCGGTTTATGCGGCAGCTATGGGGAGGATATGGCCATTGTCGGAGATATGGAAGAGATCTCTCCGATTCAAGGCTATCAGAAGCCGGCAGGGGCGTCGGTGGATTTTTCCAACCATGTTCCTCGGATATTCCGCGGTTTGGTGCGGAAGCTGGAGACGATTGCGGCACCGAAGCCGGTCATCCGGAAAAAGGATTGTATCGGCTGCGGGAAATGCGCCGAAAGCTGCCCCCAGAAGACCATCGATATCCAGTCAAAAAAAGCCCATATTGACTATAAAAAATGCATCAAATGTTTTTGCTGTCACGAGATGTGCCCCGTGAAAGCAATCGATATCAAACGGAATCTCATTTTACACCGATAGAGCAAGGGGAAAGGAGTAAATAAATTTTGGACGCTATCAAAGTTAAGGCGCCGGCAAAGATCAACTTATCCATTGACGTGGTGGGAATACGCTACGACGGGTACCACCTTCTGCGGATGATTAACCAGGCCATCGATTTGATGGATACGGTGGAGGTCAGCTTAGAAGAGGGAAAGGACATCGTCATTTCTTGTGATGACAATCGGATCCCCTCAGGGGAAAACAACATCGCCTATAAAGCATGCCAGGCTTTTTTTGCCCATACGGGCAGGGAGCCGGTGGGTGTAAAGGTAGAAATTCAAAAAGAAATCCCCACGGAAGCGGGATTGGCCGGCGGCAGTGCTGATGGGGCAGCTGTTCTCTTTGCGCTCAACGAGCTTCTGGAGACAGGGCTTTCTACCGAGGAGCTCTGCGATATTGGGGAGACTGTTGGCGCGGATATCCCCTTCTGCTTGGTGGGAGGTACCGCCTTTGTAGAGGGTATCGGGGAAGTGATTACCCCTCTGCCTGAGATTCCTCATTGCTACTTCGTGGTATCCAAGCCGGATCTTTCTATCCGGACAGCGGATTGTTTTAAAGCTTTTGATGGAGAGGGCATTTCAAGACGTCCGGATATTGACAAGATTACGGCGGCGGTAATCGCCGGCGAACTGGAGGAAATGGCGTCGAGCATGTGCAATGTTCTGGAAGAGGTGGGACGTTATCCGCAAATTGAAGAACTGAAGTCCATCATGTTGGAGGAAGGGGCTCTGGGCGCTGTCATGAGCGGCAGCGGCAGTGCGGTGGTCTCTGTCTTTGAGGACAAGGGCGACGCCAAACACTGTGTCCGGGAGCTGACATCCCGCGGATATGAGAATACCTTCCTGTGCAAACCTGTGGCCCATGGGTGTATAGAAAAATGAAAAAGGCCCGTTTCCCATTGGGAAGCGGGCCTTTTTGATGGAATTTTTCCCCATGGCCGGATGTTTTACCTACAAATATTTCAGTCTATTGTATATTGGAAAATATTCCCGTCCATATTTTCATTGCAAACGTTTGACAACAGTGAAGAGAAGGACGGAATCTATTATGAAACTCAACCGTGTAGAACTTTCTATTGTCATTGGTCTGATCCTTACCATTTTTCTAACTTCTTTCTGTTCTTTTGCGGGAGCATGCAGCAATATCCGCCAGGATGTTATACGTTTACATGTGCTGGCAAACTCCGACTCCGAAGAGGATCAAGCCCTTAAGCTTCAGGTCCGGGATAGAGTATTGGAAGAGACAGAGCAGCTTTTCCTCTCCGCTCAGGACAAGGCAGAAGCCGCGGAGCTGGTGAAGAAAAATCTTCCGGCGATCCAGTCTGCTGCCCATCAGGTTGTTTTAGAAAACGGCTATGACTATGATGTTGAGGTCACATTTCAAAACGAATATTTCACTACAAGGGAATATGATAATTTCACCCTTCCGGCCGGCAGGTATGATGCGGTACGGGTAAAAATCGGCGCAGCCCAGGGGCACAACTGGTGGTGCGTCATGTTCCCGCCTTTATGTATTCCTGCGGCGGAAAGCGAACAGAAGGTAGAGACGGTCATCGGTGCTGACGGCAAAGAAATCATCTCCAACCGGCCAAAGTACGAGTTTAAATTTAAGATTTTGGAGGTGCTGGAGGACATAGGGGAATGGTTTCGCAGATAAAGTCCATACTTTGCCCTTTTTCGTTGACAATATGCCGCAAAAAAAGTATAATTGATGAGAAATCACCGCTGTGCCGTCAGCCACAGCGAAAAATGGCGATGAAGGGAATCACCTGTTCCATCCCGGCGCAAGAGAAAGAACCAAAGCGTTTTCGCTTTGCTGGAAGGTTCTGCCGATGAGGGGATAGGGAGCCACCCCTGAGCCGCAAAGCTGTCACAAGCTTTGCCGTATCCCGCGTTAAGGGGCAACTAAGCGGCGGGGAATTCCCGCAATTTGGGTGGTACCACGGAAACTAGAAGCTTTCGTCCCATAGAAGCAGACCGCTTCATGGGAAGAAGGCTTTTTTATTGTGGTTTTTTCACCACCCGATATCCATATTGGTATGATACAGGGGCTTCCCTGTGAAAAACAACGGAATATCAAGAAAGAGGTAAGATTTTCATGCAGTGGACAGGATTAAACGAACTTCGGGAAAAATTCCTGACTTTTTTTGAGAGCAAGGGTCATACCCGTCTGCCCAGCTTCCCGCTGGTGCCCATTGACGATAAGAGCCTGCTGCTCATCAACTCCGGTATGGCGCCCATGAAGAAGTGGTTTTTGGGCCAGGCTACTCCGCCCAACAAGCGGGTGACCACCTGCCAAAAATGTATTCGCACTCCCGACATCGAGCGGGTGGGCAAGACCAGCCGCCACGGCACCTACTTTGAGATGCTGGGCAATTTCTCCTTTGGCGACTACTTTAAGCATGAGGCCACCCAATGGGCTTGGGAGTTTATCACCAAGGTACTGGAGCTGCCCATCGACCGGATTTGGGTCTCTATCTATGAAAACGACGAGGAAACCAAGGATATTTGGGTCAACGAAGTTGGGGTGGATCCCAGCCACATTGTCCGCTTGGGCAAAGAGGACAATTTCTGGGAGATTGGCTCCGGCCCCTGCGGCCCCTGCTCTGAGATCTATTTTGATCGGGGCGAAGAATATGGCTGCGGCAGCCCCACCTGCGGCGTAGGCTGCGACTGCGACCGTTTTGTGGAATTCTGGAATCTGGTATTTTCCCAGTACAATGGCGATGGCAACGACCACTATACCCCCTTGGAGCATCCTAACATTGACACCGGTATGGGACTTGAGCGTCTGGCCTGTATCATGCAGGGGGTTGACAACCTCTTTGAGGTGGATACCGTTCAAAACATTATGAAGCATATCCGGGAGATTGCCGGGGTGGATTATGGCGCTGACGAAAAGACCGATGTCTCCTTGCGGGTCATCACCGATCACATCCGATCCACTACCTTCATGATTAACGACGGCGTAGTTCCCCAGAACGAGGGACGCGGCTATGTATTGCGGCGTCTGCTGCGCCGGGCTGCCCGCCATGGAAAGCTTTTGGGCATTAAGGGCCCCTTCCTCTATCAGGTGGTAGACACAGTGATTCGGGAAAATGAAAACGCCTATCCGGAGCTGAAACAGAACAGCGAATACATCAAAAAGGTGGTCCGGGTGGAGGAAGAACGCTTCGCCAAGACCATTGACCAGGGCATGGAGCTGCTCTCCAACATGATCGACAAACTCGACAGCAATATGGAAAATGCGATTCTCTCCGGAGAACAGGCATTTAAGCTTTATGATACCTTTGGATTCCCCATCGACCTGACCCGGGAGATTATTGCCGAGCGTTCCATTGGCCTGGATGAGGAAGGCTTCATGAAGCTGATGGAGGAGCAAAAGCGCAAGGCCAGAGAGGCCCATTTCTCTAAGGATACTGTGGGCTGGAAGGATGACAGCCTCAAGGATATAGACGTTGAGGATGAATTCGTCGGCTACACCGACATGAAAGCCACTGCTCAGATTGTGGCCATTGTTAAAGACGGCGAAACTGTGGACAGCGCCACCGAAGGCGATGAAGCGATTATCGTTTTGGATAAAACCCCATTTTACGCGGAAAGCGGCGGCCAGGTGGGGGATACTGGCTCCATTGTTGACGGTACCGCTGTGTTCCAGGTGACAGACTGCAAAAAATCGCCTTCCGGCCAGTTTATGCACATCGGTAAGATGGAATCCGGCTGCCTGGCGGTAGGTGATACAGTGGATGCGTCCATTGATGAGAAGCGTCGCCGCGCCATTATGAGAAACCACAGCTGCTGCCATCTGCTGCAGGCGGCACTGCGGGAGGTGCTGGGAGACCATGTCCATCAGGCGGGCTCCTATGTGGACGACGAGCGTTTGCGCTTTGACTTCTCCCATTTCGCAGCCATGACACCGGAAGAAATTCGCGCTGTGGAAAAGAAGGTCAATGCCAAAATTCTGGAGGGACTGCCCATTTCCATCAAGGAGATGCCCATTGAGGAAGCCAAGAAGATGGGCGCCATGGCGCTGTTCGGTGAAAAATACGGCGATGTGGTTCGGGTCGTCAATATGAGCGGTTATTCCATAGAGTTCTGTGGTGGAACCCACCTGGACAATACCTCCAAAGTAGGATTGTTCAAGATCATTTCTGAATCCTCCGTGGCGGCGGGGGTACGCCGTATTGAAGCAACTACCGGCCTTGGCGTGCTCCATCTGCTGGATGAAGCCAACGAGACCATTGTCAAATCGGCGGAGAACCTGAAGCTGGCCAATCCCGCTGACCTGGTCAGCCGTACCCATACAGTAGCGGTAGAACTCAAAGAAAAGGAAAAAGAACTGGAAGCACTCAATCAGAAGATGGCCTCTGGCAAAGCGGAAGAGCTCTTGGACAATGCCAAAGAGATTTGCGGCGTCCGTGTTGTAGGCGCAACCTTTGCCAATATGAAACCGGAGACGGTGCGGGCTATGTGCGACACCCTGAAAGAGAAATTCCCCACCATTGTTGCGGTTTTGGCGACCAGCAACGAGGGTAAAGGCAACATCTGCGCCGCCTGCGGCAAAGAGGCGGTAAAACTGGGTGTTCATGCCGGCAAGCTCATCAAAGAGGTATCCCAGATTGCCGGCGGTAACGGCGGCGGACGTCCGGACAGCGCCATGGCAGGCGTCAAGGATGTCTTTAAGATGGATGAGGCCATTGCGGCTGTACCTTCCATCCTTGAAAAAATGCTCCAGAAATAATCGAAAAATCTGGGGGAATATGATATACTGATGTTATCGAAAGGAGGCGGCATGGATGGATTGCCTGTTTTGCAAAATCGGAGCGGGGGAAATCCCGTCTAAGAAGATTTACGAAGATGAGAAGATCCTGGCGTTTTACGACATTGACCCCAAGGCGCCGGTTCATTTTCTGGTGATTCCCAAAGAGCACATCTCCTGCGCCAATGAAATTACGGCGGAGAATAGTGATATCATTGCGCATATTTTTGAGACAATCGCCAAGATCGCCGGAGAGCTCAACCTTTCTGGAGGCTACCGGATTGTCAATAACTGTGGGGAGGACGGCGGTCAGACAGTGGGCCACCTGCACTTCCACGTGTTGGCGGGGCGGCAGCTTGCCTGGCCTCCCGGCTAATAGAACGTTAAAAATTTAACTCCATGGAGGAAATCGACATGAAACGACCGCTTGCTGTGTTAGGCTTTACCTATCTGATCACGCAGGCGGTCGCTTGCTATTTCTCCATGTCCGTCAATCTTGGACTGAGCTTGTGCTGTTTTGCCCTAGGCGCGGTGCTGTGGCTGAGCCGTCTGTTTGACGCCAAGCGGACCCTGCTGCTTGTCCTCTTTACGGCGGCTCTCTCCACGGGAGCGCTGTTTTTACACCAGAGGATTGTCTACGCGCCAGCGGCAGCCATGGCTGGAATGGAACCTCAGGTCACCGCCCATATTGTGGATACACCTGAGCGGTTGGCAGGTGGCGGCTACCGCTACACCATGGAAACCACGGCTGTGGGGATAGAAGACGCACCCCAGAGGGTGAAGATCCTGGTGGACACTCAAAAGCCATTGGATGTTGATCTCTATGATACATTGCAGTTTAAAACGTCGCTGCGGTTGTTGGATCAGTATAATTGGTCGGAAGAGATCTATTTGGGCGGCTATATTACCTCCGACATCATCTATACGCCGGTAGAAGATAAGCCCATCTCCTATTACTTTGTTAAGTTCCGGGAGGAGATGAATGAGGTGATCACATCCTCCCTGCCGGATGAGGAGGGAGGGCTTGTCAGCGCTATGGTCACCGGTGACCGAAGTCTGGTGAAGGAAACCGGCGTCTACGATCTTTTTACCCGAACCGGTGTGACCCATTACATCGCCATCTCCGGGCTGCATATGTCTATTTTAGGCGCAATGGCTCTCTATCTTCTGAGAAAGCTCAAATTCTTACCCCATTTTCTGCCTTATTTATTGGCGTCCGTTTTTGTACTGCTCTATATGGCGGTGTTGGGATTTGCCCCTTCGGCTACCCGTTCCGGCATTATGCTTATTGTATTTTATCTGGCGCGGGCCATGGGCAGAAAATCGGATTCCCTTAACTCCTTGGGACTGGCCCTGTTTTTGATTGCGGTTCCCAATCCTTTTGCAGCCTCCAGCGTGAGCCTACAGCTTTCCGCCGCCGCTACCCTGGCCATGCTGACTCTGGCGCCAAAGGTCAGTGCCTTTTTCTTGCATCTGCATCCAGTGTTTCGGAAATACTGGTTTTTCCGTTGGGCCCTTGACCTGCTGGGAATGTCGATAGGCGTTACGGTATTTCTCATGCCGCTGACACTGTTATATTTCGGAAATGTTTCGTTCATCAGTCCCTTGGCTACCCTTGTACTTAGCCCTTTGATGCCGGTGATGATTGTTGGCGGCTTTTTTACCGCCCTTGTGGGCATGGCACTTCCTTGGGCGGCCGCACCTTTTGCATTCTTTGCCGGAATTGCGGCAAAGGTATCAATCGGCATTGTTTCATTTTTTGCCAAGTTTGATTTCCTCTCCCTTACAGATGACGCTCCTTTTGTAGGAATTTGGATGATTTTCGCTGTTTTGATTATGACCGGATGTTATCTGGGCAGGAATAACGGCCTGCGGCTTCAGCTGGGCGCACTCCTTTGCGCCGCTCTATTTCTGGTAGGAGCTCTTTCCCATACGGTGCTGATGAATGGAGTGACCTCCCTGCAGGTCTACGGCGGAGAGAGTGCGCCCTATTTGGTGGCAGATTTCCCCCAGGGGAAGATGGTCATGCCGCTGTATGAACCGACAGGGGAGATCAGCTTTCCGGTAACGGATGAGAAAATCTCACTTCTCTATGTCAAGGGTGATTATACCCGGTATGAATCGGTGTTTGACCAGTATGAAATCGACGCTGTGGTAGTTCCCGACACCACTCCCGTGGAACAGCTCACCGCAATGCTGCCGGAGGGTTGTAAGATTTATCCTCTTGGCAGTATGAAGGCGAAAATTGGAGACGCCACGGTGGAGACGTTGGCCTACACCGATGGAACAGCCACCACCATCCGCACTGGGGATTTTTCGCTGCTCCTCACCGATGGGGAGGTGGATGCGGCTATGCTGCCGCTGCAAAGGACAGCAGCTGATGTATGGGTGGCCAATGGAAATTGTGAAAATCCCCAGATAATTGCCGCAAGTTATGGAATTGCCGTGGAGGGAGAAAAGCAGCGGATCATCCAGAATGCCATGCTGTCCCAGGGAGCGGAAACGGCGACGTTTGACCATTGTGAACGCATCGATATCCTGACCAGGGGCGGGGAGGATATCAAGGTTTTGGAACGGGGCGGTTTGGTGTGATATTTCGGAAGGGAGGAAAAAGATGATATTGACAAAAGAAAGCGACATAGGATCTCATATCAAAAAGGAGCCTCTCTGCCGAGTGTATTATATTTATGGAGAGGAAGCTTATCTGAAAGATCTATGTGTCCGCCGGCTCCTTCGCCGGGCGGTGACCAAGGGTCAGGAGGCTTTTAATTTCCACCGTTTTTCCGGAAAGGGACTGTCCATGGATGCATTAGAGCAGGCCGTTACCACCCTGCCCTTTCTCAGTGAGAAAAACTGTGTTTTGGTGGAAGATGTGGAGCTGGACAAACTGGCCAAACCGGATATGGACCGGCTCAAAGCAATCCTCTCGGACCTTCCGCCGGATACGGTGTTGATCTTCTCCATGATGAATGTAGAGGGCGGACCTAAAAAATCTGCCAAACACAAAGCAATTGTAGATTTAGCTGCAAAAAATGGGTGTGTTTGCTGCTTTGAGAAGAGAAAAAGCGGGGATTTGATCCGGTTTGTGAGAGAACGGATCCAAAGCCGGGGATGTGAGATATCTCCCCAGAACGCCGCGCTTTTGGTAGAGCGGGTGGGGGAGGATATGACCACCTTGGCCACAGAGGTCAGAAAACTGACCGCTTACCAGCAAAAAGGGGAAATTACCCGGCAGATCATCGAAAAACTGACCGCCAAACAGCTCGAGGCATCGGTGTTTGACCTATCCCGTGCCATTGTGGCCAACAATGTTCCCAATGCTATCGAGATCCTTCATGAGCTTTTCGATCTAAAGGAGGAACCGGTCAACATTTGTGGAGTCCTTTCCATGGCTTTTGTGGATCTCTACCGAGCCAAGGTGGCGGTGGTCAACCGAAAGAGCCAGAAGGATATCCTGGAGAAGTTTGACTATAAGGGCAGGGACTTTCGCGTGAGAAACGCCCTGCGGGATTCTGACCGGTTTTCAAAGGCGGTACTCTATCAGATCCTGCAGATTCTCAGCCGGACCGATGAGAAGCTTAAAAGCGCAAAAGGAGACCGGAATATTATGCTGGAGCAGGCGGTGATGGAGATTTTCTTCTGCCGTCAAAGGGAGAGAAAAATTTGATTAAAATTAAAGAAACGGTGGTTGTTGAGGGAAAGTATGATAAAATAAAGTTAGACTCTATTCTAGACGCCACCGTTATCGCTGTAGATGGATTTCGCATTTTTACCGATAAGGAAACCCTGTCCCTGTTGCGTGCCTTAGCGGATAAAACAGGACTTCTCATCCTGACTGATTCAGATGTGGCGGGGTTTAAAATCCGCCATTATATTGCGGGAGCAGTGGGGCCTGGAAAGGTCAAGCACGCCTATATTTCTGATATTTTCGGCAAGGAGAGCCGGAAGGAAAAGCCCTCCAAAGAGGGAAAGCTGGGGGTGGAAGGGGTTCCAAAGGAGGAGATCCTGCGGGCGCTGGACCGAGCGGGCGTTCTTTGTGAAGAAGGACAGAAGCCGGAGAAGAATCAACGCCCCATCACCAAAGCGGATTTTTTCGAAGATGGTATCACCGGCGGCCCAGGAAGTGCTAGGCTGCGACAGAAGATCATCGAGAATCTTCATCTGCCAGAACATTTGTCGGCCAATGCGCTCTTATCGGTGCTCAACGCACTGATGGACTATGAAGCATATCAAGAGCTTCTTGAGAAAGTGAAATAATCATAAAACAAAGGAGGGAATAAGATGCAGCCAGATAGTTTGCTTTATATTTATCTGTTTTTGCCATTTTGCCTGGTGGTCTATTATCTGATCCCCCAAAAGGGAAAAAACACGGTATTGTTGCTATTGTCTCTGGTGGTCTTTCTCTCCCTGGATATTGTATTTACCCCCTTGTTAATCGCTTCCTGCCTGATTGATTTTGTGGCAGGATGGGTGATCGAACACAACCGGGATAAAAATATACTTTGCCGATTTATCCTCTGTGTGGCTGCGGCCAAGGACTTGGCTACCGTTGCTGTCATGGTAGTTTACCGCGACTTTTTTGGCTTTGTTCTGCCATTGGGATCTATTGTTGTAAGCCTATTATCTCTCAGCTATGTTTATGATATTTATCGTTGCAAGGCCAAAGCCCAAAGAAATCCCGTCAATATGCTTACCTATACCATGATGTTTCCCCGTCTGTATTACGGTCCGTTGACCAGGTATGGGCAGATGGAATATGATCTAAACTACCGGCGGGCGTCCTTGTCCCTGCTGTGTGACGGATTGATCCAGTTTATTCAGGGCCTTGCCAAGAAGGTGCTGATCGCTGATGGAATCACCCGGGTGCTGGATATGATTGTCCGGCTGCCGGACTATAATCAAAGCATTCTTTCCTGCTGGATCTATTTCCTTGCCAGGGTCATGTGGATATACTTTTTCTACTGTGGCTATCTGGAGATGGGGGCAGGACTGTGTATGGTGTTTGGATTTAATGTCCGATCCGGCTTTCACCATCCCTATATGGCCAAAAGCATTGGAAGCTTTTTGAGCCGCTTTAACAACAGCCTTCAGGAATATGTGGAACGTTATTTTTACGATCCGCTTTCTGCACGGATACGGGTACGGTGGATGAAACCTCTGGCAGTTTTCCTGTCGCTGCTCATCATCTGCCTGTTCTACCGAGCCAGTGTCAACATGATTCTGGGAGCGCTGCTGCTCACCCTTGTTTTATGCTTGGAACAACGAAGCCGGTCTGATTCCCGGCGCTTTCACGTCCCTTCTATCCTAGCCCATTTAGGAGTCATTGCTGTCTTAGGACTTTTCATGATCTTGGTAGTAACCGAGTCCCCTGCCGAGGCATGGAGCCTGCTTTTACACATGTTTGGGCTGCATGTGGGAGGAATGGAACTATATAATCAGCAGATCATCTATATATTGACCACCAATTATGTATCGCTGATTGTGGGAGTGATTTTCTGCACCGATATTTTTGCAAGGTTAGCTTCAAAATTTTCTAGCTCTAAAAGTTATCTGGTGAATCTGGCTATTATTATTGTTAATGTGCTAATATTGGTAGTGACAACGTCGTATCTGATTGGTTAGAAATAGGGGGAGAAAAGGCGGTGATCCAATGAAACCAAAGAGAATAGCAGCCATTATCCTGCTACTGATGATGTTTGTCCTTCCGCTCTATGTAGTGCTGGGGGCTCCTCAATTTTGGCAGGATCTGCCTGTTCCTACCTGGAAAACCTTGCAAAACCACACCTACATGGAACAGTTGAATAACTATGTCAGTGGACAGTTTGCGCAAAACAGGACACTGACCGGTATGCAGTCCACTCTGAAATATTATACCGGAGTAAGGGAAGAAAACGGTATTTTTATCGGTGACAACAAGCTGATTAAAAATCTAGAAGAACCAGAGGAGGAGAAGCTGGAGGCCAATATCAGTGCGGTGAATCAGCTTGCTGCGTCTCGTTCCGGAGATGTTTTTCTGGTGCTAATTCCCACTTCTGTGGTTATTAATCAGGAAGAAATTCCTCAATACGCTACCAATGTAAATCAAAGGGATATTATTGACAGGGTATATAATCAGGTGGGGGAAAATGCCAGGACCATTGACGCCTATTCTGCCCTTTTTGAAAAGCGAGAGGAGTATCTGTATTATCGCACCGATGACCGGCTGACCATTAGCGGCGCTTATGAGGTGTATAGCGCGATGATTGACAAAATGGGCCATTACAAGCGTACTATTGACGCCTTTGATGTTGAACACGCCCGTTCCGATTATTATGGGCCCCTTTATCCCATGACCTATTTTAAAAATGTGGAGCCGGACCGTCTCAGTTTTTATCATTACACAAAATATGACCGGGAATTTCAAATCAAAGTCTATGGTTCGGGAGAGGTTGTGGAAAGTGATTCCCCCTATTTGACTCGATGGCTGTATACGGATAATCCTGACATGGTCTATCTGGGCGCCGGCCAGATTATGACGGAAATTCATGTAGAAGAAAGCCCTTATGAGGAAAAGCTTCTACTGTTGGGAGACGACAATGCCTATAAGTTGGGAGAGTTCCTACAACTGCATTTTCAGGATATTACCATTGTCAACACTGCCCGGATTGCAGAGCTTCCGCAGGAGATTGACCTGGAGGAATATGACAAAATTGTCATGGCATTTGATGTGGATACCTTTACACATACCTATCAGCCCTTTGATATGGGCGGCTTGGAGTAGACTGAATTGTAATTTTGAATAGAGAAATCGAGAAGGCCGTCATTGACAATTGAGGCGGCTGTGGGTATAATAAAAAGGCGGTTATACCGCAAGAAGGGCCGCAGTGGCGGAATCGGCAGACGCAAGGGACTTAAAATCCCTCGCTGGCAACAGCGTGACAGTTCAAGTCTGTTCTGCGGCACCAGCTCGCTGCAAGCGATATGAAGCTTGCAGCGAGCTTTTTTATCTTTCGGATGATTCCCAAGATGATTCCCAAACTGATACACCCCACCATTGCGCTAGTGCAATGGCGGGGTTCTATCTTGTAACTACCTTTTGGGGAAAGAGACAAAAAAGTTGAAGAAATGGACTTTGCTTCTTTACGTTAACAGGTAAAAATGCTATAATAAAACAAACAAAAAGAGGGAATAACCCGTTAAAAACACATTCTGTACGATCAATGTGCAGATAGAGTTGGCTCGCGCATAAAATTAAGATGCAGCTGTGCCGGCGGATGGGTTTCAGAGATTAACAGAAAGGAAAGTTTAACATGGAAAACTATTACCAGCCTGAGATGGAATGTGCATCTCGGGAACAGATTAGGGCTTGGCAGGATGAGCGGCTGGTGAATACGGTCCATCGCGTGTACAAAAATGTACCGTATTACCGGAATTTGATGGAGAAAAAGGGGGTTACTCCTGACGATATCAAATCGGTTGATGATCTGCACAAACTGCCTTTCCTGACAAAAGATGATCTGCGGGATGCTTATCCTTACGGATTACTGGCGACACCTTTGCACGATTGTGTGCGTATCCAGTCTACCAGTGGAACGACAGGACGCCGGGTAGTAGCTTTCTATACCCAACACGATATCGATCTGTGGGATGAATGCTGTGCCCGTGCCATTGTGGCGGCCGGCGGTACAAAGGACGATGTTGTCCATGTCTGCTATGGCTATGGATTGTTCACCGGTGGTCCTGGCCTCAATGGCGGTTCCCATAAAGTAGGCTCTTTGACCCTTCCTATGTCTTCCGGTAATACAGAGCGGCAGATCCAATTTATGTGTGATCTTGGCTCTACAATCCTCTGCTGTACCCCTTCTTATGCTGCTTATTTGGCTGAAAGCATTATAGAGCGGGGCCTGAGAGACAAGATTAAGCTTAAAGCCGGTATCTTCGGAGCAGAAGCTTGGAGCGAGGAAATGCGCCATGATATTGAAGAAAAATTGGGTATTAAGGCCTATGACATCTATGGTTTGACAGAAATCTCTGGACCGGGTGTTTCCTTTGAGTGCAGTGAACAAACGGGCATGCATATCAATGAGGACCACTTTATCGCGGAGATCATCGACCCGGTTACCGGTGAGGTACTGCCGGAGGGCGAGAAAGGGGAGCTGGTCTTCACCAGTATTACCAAAGAAGCATTCCCGCTTATCCGCTATCGGACGAGAGACATCTGCGTTCTCTCCCGGAAGGAATGCTCCTGCGGCCGAACCTTTGTCAAGATGAGTAAGCCCATGGGACGCAGCGACGATATGCTGATTGTCAAAGGCGTCAATGTCTTCCCGTCCCAGATTGAGACGGTTCTGCTCAACAAGGGCTACCCGGCCAACTATCAGATTATTGTCAGCCGTGAAAACAACAGCGACCGTCTGGAAGTCCAGGTGGAGATGACACCGGAAATGTTCTCCGACGCCTTGTCTCAGGTATCCGCTCGGGAGAAAGAACTGGTTGAAGCCCTAAAAGCCATGCTTGGTATCTATGCGGTTGTTAAGCTTGTTGCCCCGAAATCCATTACCCGTAGTGAAGGTAAAGCAGTTCGGATTATCGACAAGCGGAAACTCTATTAATCGAAAGGAGCAATTGCTATGACAGTGAAACAAATCTCCGTGTTTTTGGAGAATAAACCTGGCCAACTGGCAGAATTTACAAAGCTTCTGGAGAAAAATGAAATTGATATGCGGGCAATGTCCTTGGCTGACGCAGAGGACTTCGGCATTCTGAGAATCATTGTGGATGATTCCTATAAAACTGTCTGTGTGCTGAAAGATGCCGGTTATGTTTGCTCCATTACACCGGTTTTGGCGGTGGAAATTCCCGACAAGCCGGGCAGCCTTGTCAAGGTGTTGGATATTCTGGGAGAAAACGGCATCAACCTGGAGTATACCTACGCGTTTATTACCCGCAAAAAGGACGTAGCTTATATGATCCTGCGGGTGACAGACAACGAAAAAGCGGGAGATGTGCTGAGCAAAAACGGGATAAGGATTTATTGCCAGCACGAAATTTCCGAGTTGTTTGATTAAAAGAAAAATACATTTCTTGTGATCACCAAAAGAAGATCGGCCTCCGCAATTGGAGGCCGATCTTCTTTTATACTGTATGAAAAATATGGATCTTTTAACTAGGGATTATTTTCTCTTGCGGGAGAGAACCACCGCAGCGCCAGCACTCAGGGCCAGGACTGCCAGTGCTCCAGCGATCATGCTGTGATCTCCAGAAGACGGGTTCTCTTTGTCACTGTTGCCAGAACCGGATCCGTTGGCGGAATCATTTCCACTGCCAGACGGCCAATCCCAGTCCCCGCCGCCTACCTGATCTTCGTCAGATCCAGGAATGCTGGGCTTGTCGGTGCCAGGATTGGGATCAGGCTCTGTCACCGCTTCCTCTTCCCTTGTCACAACAATCACATATTCGCTCTCTTCACCTTCTAGGCTCAGAGTAACTACAATCTCGTTTTCTCCTACCTGCAGCGGAATCTCTTCCGAGTAGACTCCGCTCTCCAGCGCCTCTTCTCCCAGCATGGCTGTAATGCCATCGGCAAAGAAGGCTTTCACCTGCACACCCTCTACCTCGTTTCCTACGGCAGCGGTGTAAGAGAAGGTGTCTTTGTCAAAGGCGGGAGTAAGAGTTCCTTCAGACAGCTCCAGGCCATCCAGGAGAGGTTTCTCGCCTACAGGAGGCTGTTCTTCCTCTTCTCTCGTGACGGTGATGGTGTAGGTCTTATCCCCTGCTACCACGGTGATGGTATTGGTGCCAACATCCAGGGCAATGTCCTCGGAGTAAGCGCCGGAAGCGACGTCCTTGCCGTTGACGGTAACAGCGGTGTCACCGGTGTAGGTGGGCATGACCTTAACAGAAGAGACGGAGTTTGCCACAGTGGCGGTGTAGTTCAGAGTATCCTTGTCAAAGGCAGGATCCAGGGTGCCATTGGAGAGCTCCAGATTGCTCAGCTCGGTGGGAATGGGAGTGTTAGAGGTAATAATGACATTGGCCTTAGCTTTGACATCTGTTCCCTGGATTGTACCAGTAACAGGATAGGTATCCGCTTTGTCAATATTCACATTACTGAGATCCCAGGTTACATCTACCTCTTTGGTGAGACCATCCTGCTGTTTGACGGTAACCTTGTTCGGCAGCTGTGCCAGAATCTCATCGATGGGTGCTCCGCCGGGTAATGAGACATCGGCAATATCCGTGACGACCGAAGCAATGGGGGAGTCGGTGGTCACATAATAGTTTTGCACCTGTACGTCTGCCCAGTGCCCCAGAACACCCATTCGGCCACTTTGATAGGTGGGGCCATCAGGATCGGTTAAATCCTTGAAAATCTCGATGTCCTCCACGCTGATGGTAAACTTATTGTCTTTGCAATCAATCTTAACATGATAGGTTTTGCCCATCTCCATGGTGATACCGGCGTCGGCGAAAGAAACAGTGGCAATATCCCGATAGGGGAAACGGAAAAAACGAAATGCCTGCATACCAATATCATAGTTAAAGATATAGGCGCCTGCTGCTGCGGCATTGACATCTTGAGCGTACATCACAAGACCTAGAGCCGCAAACCCATGATTATTATTCAGAGTGACATCCGCTTCCAGAGAAAAATCACCGCTGATCTTCTGTTTTGCCACGGCTGCGTTGTCTCCGGAGGGGCAAACACCGGTATAGCCGCCCTCTTCATAGGTCCAGGTGCCAGCAGAAGTTTGCCAATCGGTAAGGTTGGTTTTAAACAGATGCTCAAGAGACTCTTTGACGGAGATAGTGATGCTCTTTTCCAAACCGCCTAAGGTGGTGACTGCACCAACTGTATAATCGCCTTCCTCTTTGGCTACCAAGGTAATGGAATTGGCATCCTGGCGGACGAGGGTAAGAGCTTCATCATAGCTCCAAGCAACGCTTTTATCCGCTACATTGTAGGGGAGTACATTGGCGTAAACAGTGAATTCTTTTCCAGGTTCTACCTGAGCGGGAGAGGTGCTCAGAGAGAGAAGGGTAGGCTTATCGGTGGGCTGAGATTGATCGTCACGATACATGGAACGCACATCATAGATGTTCATTTCCTTTACAGTGACATCGTCGCCTACAGTGTAAAACTCCATACCGATATTTTCAGCTTCAGTATAGTAGATGCCAGCAAAAACGGCTTCACCTTGGTTACCAAAGGCTTCGATCGTGGAGGTATCTACAATAATGCGCATGTTAATGGTGCCATCAGGGTTTTTCTTTAGGTCAAAGGAGTGGATTCCTGTCCGGCCTAAGCCTTCATTTGTCTTGGAGCGGTCCAGGATCATTTTTTGCTCGATCGCATCATATTTGACCACAAGTTCTCTGCCATTGCCCTGACGTAAACGGAATCCGAACTCTTCAGCATTGCCGGGATCAATGGTCGCCTCAATATCGTACTTTTGTCCGGCAATACCGGCGAGAATGTTGGCAGAATCTTCTTTGACTGTGGTGTCAGTGGTTGAGAAGATGGGAGAATCGGAGCGATAAGCTTCAAATTCCTCCACAGGATAAGAGGTCAAAAGATAGGAGTCTCCTGACTTTTTCAGCCCGATTTCCCAAGGCAAAGTTTGCTGGCCGGCCCAGATCCTGGTGGCTCCCGGATCATCTTGCAGCCAGCTCATAGCAACCCGCCGTCCTTTGGCGTCGTTAAAGAAGGTTTGGGTAGCATATACCTCACTGCATGCGGTGTAGGGGATGGGGGCGGTTTCGGCCACGAATTCATATTTGCCCTGACTGTTTTTGACGAGGTCACCGATCACATAGAAGGTGCCGGCACCGTTGTAGACCCACTTTGTTTCACCAGTTCCCTCCACCGTCATGGGATAGAGATCAGTACAGTCGGCGTCTACTACGCTGCCGTCTTTATGGAACATCTGGCTTTGATACTCCCAATGGATCAAATCATCAGAGGCAAAGATGGAAGTTTGCTGGTTGCCGATACCGCCTACGGTCAGAATCCACTTGCCGTCATAGCGGATTACTTTTGGATCCCGCATACCACCGCCGTAAATACCGCCGGGATTGGGGATTACAGGGTTGTTTTCATATTTGATCAGCGTATATCCGCCATCCAGGGAATAGGCCAGGCTTTGCCCAAAACCATTGGTATTGGTATAGATATAGACAAGCCGGCTGTCCGGCGGTACCGATTCGTCAAAGAGTCCGGAAGTGTTCTCACGGTCCACAATACCACAACCGGAATAGATTTCACCCAGATCATCCGGCTCCATCACAATGCCGCAGTCCACCCAGTTGACCAGGTCTGTGGATACTGCATGTCCCCATTCTCTCTGCAGGTTGGACGGCCAGTTTGTCAGGCTGTCGGCATCGGGATCGATTTGAAAATACAGGTGATACTCCCCAGTGTCCGCATTATAGAGCAGGCCGTTGGGGTCATTCATATAGCCTTGGTAGTTGGAAAAATGAAATTGCGGACGATAATCCTCTTGATATCCAGTTTCCCGGTCTACCAACCGGTAGACAGAGACGGTAATTGATGTTGTGTAACCCAGTTCCGGATTGGTAACCCCCACCGTAATCCGGTTCATGCCATTATGAAGAGCAATCGGTTCGGAGAAAATACCGTTTTGGACAGATTTTCCATCAACAGAAAGCTCTAATCCAGCATCGGCGGTCGCTTTAATCCGAATACTTTCGGTCGATGCAGGCACATTGGTTAGATAACGAGTACGTCCAGACTCAAATGGTTCTGTAAAGGTGAAGCCTTCCACCTCTATACCGGTGAGTTTTGGCACATTGGTAGAGGTGTAGAGCAGATGGTTAAAGGTAGCGTTGGCCAGATGTCCTACAACACCCAGCTGACCCCCGCTAAAGTTTTCATCCTTGTAGCTGAGAATCATCACACCATCTAGATAATACTGGATGAGTCCATCTGTTACAGACATTTGAAGATGAAAGGTCTCCTGGGATTTTTGTGCTTCTGTCAAGGTATAATTGTCGATAGCCCAGCCACCGTTTCCATTTTTAAACAGTTTAGCTACGCCGCCGGCACGATCCACATTCACACAGTACCAGCCAGTGTCGCTCCAAACGACCAGACCAGCAGCATTCTGTCCTTCACCGATAGGGAGGGTAATATCCCCATCATAGGTAAAGGAATCATCAGGGGAAACTGATGTTCCCGAGAGGAAAAATTGGTTCATAAGGCCAGCGTTTTGGCCTATCAGACCTTCGTCAGTGATGGACCAGGTGCCGGTAGCTTCCGGCCAGCCGGTCAGATTGCTATCAAATCCAGATGTTAGCTCCCCCTTGTTCAGAGACTGAAAAGTGGCATTGGAAAAATGCCCCACGACTCCTAGCTGCCCTCCCGATAGATTCGGGTCGGTATAGGAAGCTACCAAGGTACCGTCGAGATAATACCGTACCTGATGGTTGGAAACCTCCATCCGCAGATGGAAAGTGCTCTGTTCTTTCTGCTGGTTGGTCAGCGCCCGGTCAGGAGCGGCCCAAGCACCTTCCCCTACCTTAAACAGACGGGCGACTCCGCCGGCGCGGTCCACATTCACACAGTACCAGCCGGAACTGCTCCAGACCACCAAGCCGGCAGCATTTTGTCCTTCTCCAGCTGGGAGGGTAATGTCGCCCTCATAAGAAAATGAATCGTCTCCGGTAACCTGGGTTCCAGAGAGAAAGAACTGGTCAGCAAGCGCTAGATTCTGACCGACCAACCCATCCTCCGTGATAGACCAGGTCCCTGTGGCCTCCGGCCATCCTGTCAAATTGCTGACAAGGCCGGTAGCTGCCGGAGCCGTTTGGAAATCTGACACGGGAGCATCTGGAATGTCAATTGCCGCAGCCATAGGCCCTATGGGCAGCATACTGATGACAAGCAGCAGGGCCGCCGTGGCCATAAGGCACCGTCTTGCCTTTCGCTTTTTTCGTAGAAATCCTTGCATCTTCTTCTCCTCCTTATGACGGTTTTCAATAGGGAAAATCCCATTTGATATGAGTATAACATTGCCGTAAAAATTAAACAATAGATGAACAAGTAGTTCAAAATACATAAAAACAAAGGACTGTACAAGCTGGTTGGTGATTTGTTCACTGATATGAGGATGAGGAAAGCGTTGGTTTGACAAAAATTCCAAACCAGTTGTATATTTTGATTTACGGTATGTCCAACGGCTCCCTATAAAATTTTTAGAAATTTTTTGTGAAATTTGATTGTAATATAAACCCAGAATAACACGGAAGAGGTTACAACCACTAATAGAAAAGGCCCGGAAGCTTGTCCTGGTGAGCTTCCGGGCCTTTTTCATATTCTTTACTTATTTTAACCTAAATTCATTCATATCATGATAAAGACAGGCAATGGCTTGTTCCTTGTCATCAGCTTTGATGTATTCTACGATTTTTTTATGCTGCGTGGTTTCGATGACAAAGGTGGTTTTGCGCCAGCGATCCCAATAAAACTGAGCAAAAGCCCTGGTTAAGGTAAGAATGGATGTCTTTAAAACGTCATAGATATAGCGGTTATTGCAACAGGAAATTAAGGCCAGATGGAATGCTGCGTTATTCTCCCATTGTACCAAGGCACTGAGTTCGCAGTTTTCAGGGAAGGAATTGGCAACCATCTCCAACTTGCGAATCTGCTCCGGTGTAAAGGTACCCCAGTATTTGTCCAGACATGCGCATTCCAGCATCTGCCTAAACTCTAAGATATTCCGGATATCCTGGTCGTTTAAGCTGACGACCTCGTAGCCGTAGCGGGGAATACTACGGAGCACCTTCTCGTTACAAAGTGAAATTAGCGCCTCCCGGACGGGAGATTTGCTCACATTATATTTTTCTACCAGTTCTTTTTCACGGAGAATAGCACCGGGTGGATATACTCCTCTGAGAATATCTTGGAACAGTGATGAGTAGACCTGGTCTTTTAGGCTTTTTTTGTCTTGCATATTCTTTCTCCTTGCTCATATCGCTAGACCCTTTTTCACTATAGCAGATTTGAAGGATGGAATCAACAGAAAAGCAAAGTTATTACATCAAAATCAATAAAAAATATTTTTTTTATTGAAAATTATAATAAAATATGAGAAAAATATTGAATAAATTATGTTTAGCTGATATGATTAATATAATCTCAAAAAATATAATTTTAGATGGAGGGATGAACATGTCAAAAATTGTAAACAAGGAAACCTTGCATGCGGAGTTGGTGGATAATAACCGTAAAGCATTGGAACATCGAGCTACCTGGATGGGACTTATTTACGATGAGGCCAAAAAGGCTGGCGCCGATGCGGAAGCGATTTGCCGGGCTGCTGTGAAACGTTGCGGGCTTTTCCATGGAGAAGGATACAAAGAGCAGTGCAATGGTTCCTTAGACTGCCGAGTATTCAAACAGATCTTTTTGCCGGAGATTGCCATCAAAACCTTTGAGATGGAAACGACCCAAACCGAAAAAGATGTGACAGTTACCTTCCATTACTGCCCCCTGGTTAGCGCATGGCAGAAGCTAGGATTTGACGATGAAACCTGTGAACTGCTTTGCGATATTGCTATGGATGGAGATCGAGGTATCGCTGAAGCAAATGGGCTAAAATTCGAGTTGGGAGATACCATTGCAAAGGGATGTCCTACCTGTAAGCTCCATTTGTCTAGGTAATATCCTACAAGATGTAGGATCACAAGAGATGGGAAGGTTTGTATGGACACTCCATTTTATCAAGCTTACATAGACATATTAAAAAGAGAATTGGTGCCTGCTCTGGGCTGTACCGAACCCATCGCAATTGCTTATGCCGCAGCTACGGCCCGTGCGGTTCTGGGAGACCTACCCTGTAAGCTTCTAGTCGAGTGTAGCGGCAACATTATCAAAAATGTGAAAGGCGTTACTGTACCTAATTCTGGCGGCCTGAAGGGAATAAATGTAGCGGCTACTTTAGGAGTGGTAGGAGGAAACCCAGAAGAGAAATTGAACACTCTACAAAATGTTACCCCGGCAGATATTGAAAAAACCAAAAGATTGGTATCGGAGGGGTACTGTGAGTGTGCCTTAAAAGCGGAAGTAGAGAATCTTTATATTTTAGTCACAGCCTTTGGAAAAAATGAAACATATGCTAAGGTAGAAATCAGAGGAGAGCATACCCATATCACCCGGGTGGAAAAGAATGGCCAGATTCTTTTGAAAACAGAGGTTAAGGAACAATCCTCTACCGATATGTCTTGTTTAAATGTGCGCGATATCCTAGATTTTGCGGAACACACGGATCTCACTGCTGTGAAAGACATACTGGAGAACCAGATTCAGCTTAACTCCGCTATTTCGGATGAGGGTATGAGACATCATTATGGCGCGGATGTGGGGAAAACCATTCTCCGCAACTACGGAGCGGACATCAAGACAAGAGCCAGAGCTCGAGCGGCTGCTGGCTCCGACGCCAGGATGAGCGGATGCGCCATGCCGGTGGTGATCAATTCCGGCAGCGGAAATCAAGGAATTGCCGTTTCTATGCCGGTCATTGAATATGCGAAAGAGTATGGAATGACAAGAGAAAAGCTATACCGGGCGCTGTTAGTGGCAAATCTAATTTCTCTACACCAGAAGCGCTATATTGGAAGCCTGTCTGCCTATTGCGGGGCTACCAGCGCAGCCTGCGGGGCCGCTTGTGGCATTGCCTTTCTAATGGACGCTACCTATGAGGAAATTTGTCAGACCATTGTTAACACCATCTGTAACATTGGTGGTATGGTCTGCGATGGGGCAAAACCATCCTGCGCGGCCAAAATTGCCTCGGCAGTAGACGCGGGGATCAACGCCTATCTCATGGCAAAAGATGGGCTGGGTTTTTCTGAAGGCGAAGGGTTGGCAGAAGGAGACATTGAAAAAACCATTCAGAATCTGGGACGGGTAGGTAAGGAAGGAATGAAGGAAACGGACGAGGAGATCCTGAAGATTATGCTGGGCCATTAAGATGTTCATGGAGAAGTTCTCCTCAGGACAAGGGAAATATAGACCTCTCATGGTTCTGTTTTCTGTGGATCCCAATGGGGCGGACATTGGGGAACTGCCTGATTGATATCCCCAAATACAAGGAGGTTTTCTATGAATAAAAGCCGAATCCAGCGTCTTGTTATTCAGATGAAAAGATTTCATCTGAATAAATTAGTTATTACATCTCCTACGACCATCCGCTATCTGACCGACGTTTCAATTTCTCCCGGGCGGCGCCTTTTCGCTCTGGTTCTAGATGAACGGGGTAACACCATCTTTGTTTCCAACCGTATGTTTCCCCTTAAGGAAGACTGTGGAGCACAGATCCTCTGGTATTCCGATTGGGACGATGGAACGGAAAAGCTTGCCAATCTATTCAGTGATGGAGAAAATGTGGGGATCGATCATGATTTCTCCGCAGGATTTACATTCGCCCTTATGGCCCAAAAACCCAAAGTGCGTTTTTGTCCCGGCTCACCTGCTATTGATAGGGTCCGCATGATGAAGGAGCATGACGAAATTGAGTTGATGCGCCGGTCTTCCGCCATGAACGATGATTGTATGGAACATTTAATTGCCTACATTAGCGGCAATTTAAGTGAAAGAGAACTGGCTGACCGGCTCTATAGCTTGGGCCAAGAAATAGGATTTGACGATCATTCTGGCGGCGCTATTATTTCTTATGGACAAAATGCTATAGACGCTCATCATGGCCCTGATGAAAGCCGTTTAAAATCCGGAGATAGCATCGTTATGGATTTTGGTTTTAGTTATCGGGGATATCGATCCGACATGACTCGAACGGTGTTTTTCCAGAGTGCCTCTACAGCGCTAGAGAAGATTTATCAAACTGTATTAGAAGCACAATTGGCCGCTATCCAAGCAGTTCGTCCGGGAGTGCCTTTTCACTTTGTTGATCAGGTTGCTCGTGACATTATCTGCCGCGCCGGTTATGGGGAATATTTTCCCCATCGGGTGGGACATGGTATTGGGCTAGATGTTCATGAGCCGCCTTATGTGGTGGGCGGTAACGAAATGACATTGGAATCCGGTATGATATTTTCTATTGAACCGGGAATCTATCAGCCTGAGGTGGGCGGTGTTCGAATTGAGGATCTGATTCTTGTTACGGAAGATGGTTTTGAAAACCTCAACCACTATACAAAACAGCTACAGATTATCAAATAGACTGTCCGCTAAAAAGTCCCATAAGTGCTGTGCTTTCTCGATCTAGCTTAGGGTATGGGTAGCCTATGGCGGGAACCATTGCAATAACGACTACTCAATTAGCTGTGCATTTTTACACAAAACCAATTTAAAGGAGGAAAGCGTTATGTCCTATCGTTTGTCTGCTGATATTGGCGGAACTTTTACGGATGTAGTTTGTATTAATGATGAGACTGGCGAATACACAACGACAAAAGTTCTCACAACTCCGGAAAAGCTCACCAATGGCATTATGCAAGGCTTTGACGAGGTAATCGGAGAAAAATACCAACAGGTGAAGAATATCGTTCATGGTACGACATCGGGGCTCAATGCGGTCATCGAAAGGAAAGGCGCCAAGTGTGCTATTATCACCACCCGAGGCTTTGGGGATGTCCTGGAGATAGGACGGGGAAACCGGCCCGATATGTATAATAACCGTTACCAGCGTCCAAAACCGCTGGTGTCCCGTGGAGATATCTATGAGGTAGACGAAAGAGTTTCTGCTGACGGCTCCGTCAAATTGCCGTTACAGACCGATTCTTTGAAAGAAATTTTTGACCAGCTCCAAGGAAATTATGAGTCTATTGCTATCTGTTTTATCAACAGCTACCTCAACCCGGAAAATGAGGAAAAAGCGGCAGAATGGCTCAAAGAACGGTTGGGGAACGAGGTCATGGTCATCACTTCCTCCGAAACAGCCCGGGAATGGCGGGAGTATGAGAGGACTAGCACAACGGTTCTCAATGCCTATGTATCGCCCATCACCAAAAGCCATCTGGTAGCGCTCAATGAGGAGCTGAGAAAACGCAACTTCCAGGGAAATCTATACATTATGCAGTCTAATGGCGGCGTCATGAAAGATGAGATTGCGGCGGATAAAGCAGTACAGATTCTCATGTCCGGACCAGTAGGCGGCGCTATCGGAGGAACAGTCTGTGGCAGAAAAAATGTTATCGGTGTGGATATGGGAGGAACCAGCTTTGATGTAAGCCTCATCGTGGATGGACAGACTGAGATTACCGTAGAATCCAATGTGGAAGGGTTCCCAGCGCTGGTTCCTACCGTCAATATTTTCAGCATTGGCGCCGGTGGTGGCTCCATCGCCTGGGAGGAAGGCGGCGGCATGCGCGTTGGTCCTCAAAGTGCCGGGGCCAAACCTGGGCCAGCATGCTATGGGCAGGGTGGAACACAGCCCACCATTACCGATGCCAATCTAGTGCTAGGCCGTATAGATCCAGACCATTTTTTGGATGGAAGGATGAAACTGGACGTAGCGGCTGCCCGAAAAGCTGTAGGGAATTTTGCGGCTAAGTTTGGTATGGATATTCCCACAGCGGCAGAAGGAATCCTCGCCATCGCTAACCATAAAATGGCTGACGCAATTCGAGAAATTACGGTGCGGCGTGGTATTGACCCAAGGGAATTTACTTTGCTGGCCTTTGGCGGCGCAGGCCCTATGCACGCAGCACATATTGCGGAAGAATTGGGAATTGAAGAAGTCATGGTGCCGGCTGTTCCAGGCGGCTTCTCCGCTTGGGGAATGCTGCAAGCTGACATTCGCCATGATGCAGTCCGGACCCAAATGGCCCCTATGGATGAGGTGGAAAGCGAAACTATCGACCAAATTTTTGACGTATTATATGAAGAACTGTGTGGAGTACTGAAAAAAGAAGGGATATCCCCAGAAAACGCTACATTCCATAAAGCTATGGATCTTCGGTATGTAGGACAGGAGTTTACTATCAACCTGCCGGTAGATGATGCGTCAGAACAGGTATTTAATAAAGAAATTGCAAAGAGAAATTTCCACAGTTTGCATGAACGACTGTATGGGCATTCCGCTCCTGGCGACCCTGTAGAAATGGTCAATTTAAGGTTAAGCGTTATGGCTGCATCAAACAAAGTACCAGCATCTCCAGCGGGAAATGAAAAAGTATCCCCCAGCCCCATTCGAGAGTTTCCCGGTGTATTTGACTTTAGAGAACAGACGGTAAAAGTCTATAATCGTTCTGATCTTAATACACAGTGTAGTATTCACGGACCGGCTGTCATTGTGGAATTGACAGCAACCACCGTTGTCCCACCGAAATGGAAGCTGACAGTCAATGAGATGGGAAGTATGGTTATGACAAAAGAATAAAGGGCTTAAATACAAATCGTATTTTATACAATGAAATAATAAAGGAGGAACCCTAATGGCAGATACGGAGATGAGAACTGTAGAGTCAAAAGCTGTAGCAGAAGATATGGCCCTAGATGTGATCCCCGCTGAGAAAAGGACAAAATGGACCAACGCAGCGGCGGTCTTCGCCGGCTGTGATTTGAACATTCCCATTATTTTTGTGGGAGCCACACTGGCTCAGGGGTTACATTTTATTACGGCCTTCGTGGTTATGCTGGTCGGGTTAACTCTGGCCCAGGTTTACACTACAATTAACGCTGCTATCGGCGCCGATACTGGACGGCCAAGTGCCCAACTGACCCGGTGTGCCTTTGGAAGTATCACCTCCCGCACCTTGATTTCCTTTTTGCTTCTTTATATGAATATGGGTTGGTACGGCTCTCATGTGGCTGTAGCTGCCAGCGCTGGCCTACAGGCGTTTCAGGTGGATCATACCGACCCGGCGAACTTTTGGATCTATGCCATTGTTATGATTTTCATTGGCTTGATTTTTGTGATCCCCGCCCTCAAGGGCCAAAAAATCATCGCCAAAATCAGCAAAGTCTTGGTACCCCTAGTGCTGATTGTCTTTGCTTATGCCATCTTCCGAGTATTTCAGAACCTGGGAGGCTTTGGCCCTGGCCTTAAAGCCCTCATTGAAAGTGAACCAACTAGCCCCATGTCTATCACTTCTGCAATTGTTCTTCTCCTGGGCTGCTCTGCTTGCCAGTGGCTTATGTTCTCTGATTACTCCAGAAGTGATCCGAAAATCATGCCGGATAGTGTTCTGGCGCCATTTGTCGGTAATATCCCCGTCTGTTTCTGCATTTATGGCATCGGGATTATCCTCTCCACCACTTCTGGCACATGGGACATTATTGCGATTATGTCTAATGAATTACATATGGGCGCTTTGGCACTGCTTTGCGTATTAATCGCCCAGATGACCACCATGGTGGTTGCCGCCTACTCCTGCGGCCTGGCTGTAGCAAATATGTTTAATATTAAATCCGCGAAAGGAAAGATGTGGGCTACCATTGGCACGTCAGCTATCGGTACTGTCCTGGCCCTTACCGGTATCTTAACCTGGCTGGACACCTTCTTACAGTCTATTGCCATCCTTTTTGCACCCATCGGCATTATCCTGGCCATCGATCATTATCTGATCCGCCAGAGAAAGTGGGAGGATCATTCCGGTATTAACTGGATCGCTCTGGTCGCTATGATTATTGCCTGTGCGGCGGCTACCTTCATCCCTATCGGCTACTCAGCGTTTACCTCCATGTTTATCGCCGGAATTCTTTACTATATAGGGATGATCATCCAAGCAAAAGTAAAGCCCTGCAAGTACACGCCGGAAGCTTGGAAGAATGGTAAAATTGTACTCACTGGCGAAAATAAAATCTTTCTATTTGGCGTATTAGGCGGCGTTTTTATTAGTTTTATTGCCCCCTTTATCCTTCCATCGCCGGCCTGTGATGTAGTGGCAGTGATCGGTGGAGCTATTACCCTGGTTGCTTTTATCATTTCGGTCAAGGGGCACACCATTTTTGGCGGAAAAGAAGGAAAAGCGGAGACATCGATCTAATTATAAGCTTATTTTTCCGAGATTTCGTTGAACTTCAAAGAAATATGTCATTTCCACCGCTTTCTAGCGGATAAAACAGAGGCATGTTATGGATATAAAAAAACTTCGGAATGATACACCTTGCGAAAATATTTATCTCAACCATGTTTCTACCTCCGTGCCCCCACGGCAGGTGATAGAAGCTACGCAGGAGTATTTTGATATTGCTGTCCGTTATGGCTCCACCAGCGCTAGAGCCCAGGAATTGACAGAGGAACGTTTTATCCGGGCAAAACGTAGTGTTGCCCGCCTTATCGGAGCGGGGGAAGGGGAAGTTGTCTTTACACCCAACGGAAGCCAGGCCATTGGTATGGTAGCAGCGGGGCTTCGGCTATCTCCTGGAGACAATGTGATCGTGGATGAGATGAGTTTCATCAGCAACGTAGCTCCCTTTTTGCGGCGCAAAGAGGTTGATGGAATTGAAGTGCGTTTTATACCTGCGAAGCTTCCTGGCATCATTGACCTAAACGCTCTGGAGCATCTGATTGACAAAAGGACAAAAATGGTCTCCCTATGCCATATGGCCAATAATTTGGGAATGGTGCAGCCGGCCGAAGCCGTGGGAAAGATTTGCCGGAAGGCAGGGATCCTTTACATGCTGGATGCGGCCAATACAGCGGGAATCATACCAATCGATGTAGAAAAAATTGGCTGTGATTTTCTGGCGGTGTCGGGCCGTAAATACCTACGGGGCCCTGCGGGATCGGCGTTTCTGTACGCCCGGACATCCAAGGTGGAAGAAATTGAGCCGGTATTTGCGACCTGGAATAACGGCACTTGGGATTGGCGCCCACAAGACTGGGATTGGAGTAAAAACTATTTTATCCCCCATGCTGGTATCCAGCGTATGAGCTTCGGAGAGGTTAACTTTCCTGCCGCTTTTGGATTAGGTAGGGCGGTGGAGTATTTGGAAGAAATCGGAGGCGTTTCCCCTATCAAAGAGAGGATTGATATGCTTTTGGATCGGATGATCCAGAAGATGCGGCAGATTCCAGGAATCGATATCTACGGTTCGCACCGTGCAGCGGACCGGGGAGGGATGATCGGCTTTCAGGCTGAAGGGATTCCCTTTGCCGCATTGGGGCGGTATATAAACGATCACAATGTGGGAATCATGGCCCATAGCTTTTACAGCCCCGGTGTACTGCGGCTCTTTGGCATCGAGGGTGTCGTCCGATACTGCATACACTGCTGGAACACCGAGGAGGAAGTGGACTATGCCGTTTCATTGTTAGAACCAGAGCGCCTTTCCGAACTGCGTTAGGCTCCACCCCAAAAATGAGAGCAAAGGAGATTGAGAATCATGAGCAATAAAGTCAGCCCTATTGTTGTCGAGATTGTGCGCAATGCGCTGAACTCGGCGGCCCATGAAATGAACAATAGTCTGGCCCGCAGCGCCTTTAGTCCCCTGATATATGAGATGAAGGACTGCTCCGTGGGTATCTTCGATGTAGATGGACAAATGCTGGGACAGTCGGCGGGACTCCCCATCTTTCTTGGGAATCTGGATATCTGTATAAAGATCCTCAATGATACCGTTGGTATCGAATCCCATCGGGAAGGCGATCTATATATCATGAATGATTCCTATATGCAGGGAACCCACGTAGGTGATTTTACCACTGTGTCCCCGATCTTTTATCAGGGAGAATTGGTAGGATTTACTGCTACCCGCGCCGCTATGCTGGATGTAGGAGCAAAGGTGCCGGGAGCTTGCATTGATTCCACGGATATCTATCAGGAGGGTATCCGTATGCCGCCGGTCAAGCTGATTGATCAAGGAGTACTACGGGAGGATGTGCTCAATCTGATTGCCCTGAATAGTCGTTTCCATGCGGCGATGAAGGGAGACATCGGCGCTCAGATCGCAGCCAGCCGTACTGGAGAGAAACGCTTTGTAGAGATTATTGAGCGCTTTGGCCTAGATGTTGTGAGAGAAGCTACCAGGGAAATTTTCCGTCAGGCCGAGCAGTTGGATAGGGAATTTGTCAAAACACTGCCTGATGGCACCTACTATGCGGAAGGGTGTCTGGATAATGACAACTATGATCTGGAACATCATGTAAAGGTCTGCTGCAAGGTCATCGTAGATGGCGATAATATGACCATTGATCTGACTGGCTCCAACAAAGCGACCAAGGGGGCGGTTAACTGCGGCTTTGCCCAGACCATTGCGGCGGCCCGGGTGGCGTTTAAGGAGCTTGTCAATCCAGATGCCCCAATTTGCGGAGGAAATTTTAGAAATCTAGATGTCATTGTACCGCCTGGTTCCATTTTCGCGGCAGAGGAGCCTGCGCCTTGCCAGTGGTATTTTTCTTCCTTGGGGCTTCTCATTGATTTGGTCATCAAAGCTTTGGCAGAAGTAGTCCCTGATAAAGCGGCAGGCGCTCATTACGGGGATTCCATGGTCATCTTTTTCTATGGAACCAATCCCCGCCGGGACGGTCAGTTCTTCACCTCCTGTGAGGCTACTGTTGGCGGCTGGGGAGGATTCCAGGGAGGCGACGGGGAATCGGCGCTGATCAATATGGTCAATGGCGACTTTAAGAATCTTCCGGTTGAATTTGTGGAGCATACTTATCCGTTGGAGGTTCAGTGTTACAAGATCCGGCAGGACTCGGAAGGAGCTGGAAAGTACCGTGGCGGCTGCGGCGTCATCCGCCAGTATCAGGTTGAAACTGATGACTGCGCCATTGGCACCTGGTTTGAGCGTTCGGTTACCCCCGCCTGGGGCTTACTGGGCGGCGGCGATGCCGCGCCTCCCATTGTGGTCGTGAATCCGGATACACCGGAGGAAAAGAGGTTTCTCAAAGGCGCGGATATGCGACTGAAAAAGGGAAGTATCGTACGCCTTTACACGGGCGGTGGCGGCGGTTACGGAGATCCTAAAGAGAGAAGCCGCGAAGCGGTGAAAAGAGATATTGAAAACGGATATATATCTTTGGAACGGGCCCGTACGGTCTACGGCTGGAATCCATAAAACGAACAAGAGCAGGGGTAAAATTTTTACCCCTGCTCTTGTTAATAGATCTTTTGTTCCATAGGGCAAGCATTAACCGGCAGATTTCCTCACCTTACGGCCTGTGGAAGAAGATGTGACATAACGGCCATCAATGAAAGCCGCCTTTTCGTGACCGTAATTTTATTTTATACACAATTCCCGTGCTGACGGGTACCCGCCTAGGGACGCAGCGTGGAGGACGGCGTTCTTAATTGCCCTAGCCATGACGGTAGCGGCCAGAGTCCCCACCACATCCAAGTCTGCCTGAATATTCCCTACCGACATAGCATAGATACTGTCGCCGTCGGCGGTCGTATGGACGGGACGGATGGCCCGGGCATAGCCGTTGTGAGCCATAGCGGCCACCTTTTTCATCTGGACTTTATCAAACTTTCCATTGGTGATGATTGCACCAATGGTGGTATTTCCAGTAAATACGTTGCGGATACCGGCATAGGCGTCGTAAAATTGGGATTCAGTATTCCGAAAGGCGTCCTTTTTTTCATTAAGGAGTCCGGCTAACTGTTGACCGTTGTCGCAATCGAAAATATCCCCTAGGGCATTGACGGCTACAATCGCGCCTACCTTTAGCGCTCCAATCTGGACAGCATAGCTGCCAAGACCGGACTTCATGGCATAATCAGTACCTAGGTACTTGCCTACCGTAGCACCGGTTCCGGCCCCTATATTGCCCATGGCATCGTGGAAGCGGGTGGCGGCATCGAGACAAGCATCATAACCCATAGAAGGGCCAGGCCGAACTCCAGGATCGCCAATATTGAGATCAAATAGGCAGGAGGCGCAGACCAACGGGACTACGGTAGGTCCCACCGGAAAGCCGATGCCCTTTTCCTCTAGGTATTGCATCACCCCGGCAGCGGCATCCAATCCAAAAGCACTGCCGCCGCTGAGAAGTATTCCATGGATTCCCTGGCAACTGGCTACAGGAGAAAGAAGCTCCGTTTCCCGGGACGCAGGGCCTCCTCCCCGCACATCAAGACCGGTGGGAGCGCCCTTTTCGCAGAGGATAACGGTGCAGCCGGTGATCCCCGCAAGGTCTTGGGCATGACCGACCTTTATGTTTTCAATGTCAGAAAGTGAAATTTCCCGTAAAGGCATCGATGATCCGCTCCTTTCATTACATGCGTTTTTATCAGAAAATTAAGACATCCCCTGCATAAACCAAAGGACTCTCCAATTTCTCTGGAAAGCCCTTGATTTTGCATTTACTTGAAGAAATAGCCGATGAGCATGAGGATGACAATGCAGAGAAGGCAGTAGAGGAGAATCTTTAAGGTGGATTGGTTTTTTCTATCCCATTTTGGGAATAGACCGCCGATGGGGGTGACAGCTTTCATCTCCTCCTCTGTGGGCTGGGAGGGGTTCTGAGCTGCTTCCTCTTGCTCCTGCTGTTCGTCCGCTTGGATTTCTGGAGCTTGCTCTTTTTCCTGCCCATCTAGGTTTTGCTTGTTTTCTTCCATATCATTTTCCTTTCTTAATCCTTATCTTCCATGGGATAGCGCAATCCCCATTCTTTCCGGCAGGTATCGAGAAGTTCCATCATCTGTAGGGTATGGCTCCAGGGCAGGATGTCACTTTGAATCTTACCCTCCCTCAGGCACTGCATAACTTCCATAGCCTCGTATTCGTAACCGTTTTTCATAAAGGGAAGGTGGATTTCATAGGGTTCTCCCTCATAAGGCGTAATATAGGCGGTTTCTGCATGCCAAAATTCAGGGATATCAATCTGGGCCTTGGTGCCGATCATCTGGGCATCGTTGGGAATCTCTACGGTGACGGCGCTTTGCAGACTGGCGATACCGCCTGATGGGTAGTGGGCCAAAATAGCGTTCTGCTCGTCCACACCGGTGGGACCAATCTGGGCACAGCTATGCAGGGAGGAGGGGACGGTACCAAAGATCATATCCGCATAGGAAAGGGTGTAGATGCCCACATCCAATAGGGCTCCGCCTGCAAGCTTCGGATTGAGAAGCCGTCCTTCCGGTCCTAACTCCTCCTGAAAGCCGAAGGCAATGCGGGCGGTGCGGATCTCTCCGAATTCCCCCTGATTGATCCGCCGGATGATTTCAGATGCCAGCGGCTGAAAACGGGTCCAGAAAGCTTCCATGACAAAGAGATTTTTCTGCCGAGCTAGGTCAAAGACCTTGGCCGCCTGGGATGCATTGACTGCAAAGGGCTTTTCGCAGAGAACCGGTTTGTTGTGGGATAGGCACAAAAGGGCGTTTTCCATATGCAGGGTGTGGGGTGTAGCAATGTAGATGACGTCTACATCCGGATCGTTGGCCAGGGCTTCATAGCTGGCGTAAGCCTTGGGAATGGAAAACTGTTGTGCAAATCGGTCGGCACTTTCCTGAGAGCGGGATCCAACAGCATAAATTTCAGCATCGGCAATTGAGGTCAATCCAGTACAGAATTTTTTTGCAATGGTTCCGGTACCCAGAATGCCCCATTTTATGGTTTCTTTCATAGGAACACTCCTTTACTCTTCAAAGGGATATTTGAAATTCCAGGAATAACGGCAGGAATCCATGATTTCCATCAGTTTGACCGTTTCGTCCAGCGGCATAATGTCGCTCTGGGTTTTACCGGCTCGCAAGCACTCCATAACCTCCATCGCTTCGTATTCATAACCGTTTTTGATAAAGGGCATCTGGAGATGAATGGGATCGGCTCCTTCAGGATAGATGGTCGCCTCCTCTGCGCCCCAGAAGTGGGGAATGTGAACATATCCTTTGGAACCGTAAATATAAGCGTCATCACTGCCTTTGGTGCGCAGAGCTGCGGCAAGAATCGCAATCGCATTGTTGGGATATTTGAGGAGGATCGCGGTCTGGTCATCCACATTGGTATGGCCCATACTCGCCACCGAATGAACTTCGCTGGGATCAGCACCCAAAAAGCGGGCGGTATAAGAGAGAACGTAGATCCCCAGATCCAGCATGGTACCGCCAGCCAGGTTGATGTTGTAGATGCGGTGTTCATCAGGCCAATCCTCAACTTTGACAAAATCTACCTTCATCATTTTGATGTCACCGATGAGATGATCTTCATTGACCAGCCGGTATACCTCACGGTTGACCGGTTGAAAGCGGGGCCAGAAAGCCTCCATGACAAAGAGATTTTTCTCCTCGGCCAGCGCCTTGATTTCCCTGGCCTGTTTGGCGTTGACTGTAAAAGCCTTTTCATTGAGAACCGCCTTGCCATGTTGTAAACAAAGCAGGGCATTTTCGTAATGGAGCCGATGGGGTGTAGCGATGTAGATGACATCTACATCCGGGTCGCTGACAAGAGCTTCATAAGTAGGGTATGCCTTAGGAATTGAAAACCGTTTGGCAAATTGGTCGGCGGTTTCCTGGGTACGGGAGCCGACAGCATAAATTTCAGCATCCTCACAGGCGGTGAGGGCGGTGCAGAATTTATCGGCAATCCAGCCTGTCCCTAAAATGCCCCATTTAATTTTCCCATTGGTATGCATATTTCATCCTGCCTTTCATCGTCATTTGGGTTGTGCGGATAGAGTCAATTGATCTTTAGTCCCATTATAGCATAGTTGCAGATGTTTGTTTGCCTAAAAAAACAGCCGGATTTTCGGCTGTTTTTTTAGCGCATCGGGGGAAGCGAAGCGGAACCCCGGCGCATGAGGAAGGATTTGCGAAGCAAAGCCGCAGCCGGATTTTCGGCTGTTTTTTTAGCGCATCGGGGGAAGCGAAGCGAAACCCCGGCGCATAGAGAAGGATTTGCGGAGCAAAGCCGCAGCCGGATTTTCGGCTGTTTTTTTAGCGCATCGGGGGAAGCGAAACCCCGGCGCATGAGGAAGGATTTGCGGAGCAAAGCCGCAGCCGGATTTTCGGCTGTTTTTTTAGCGCATCGGGGGAAGCGAAACCCCGGCGCATGAGGAAGGATTTGCGGAGCAAAGCCGCAGCCGTATTTTCGGCTGTTTTTTTAGCGCATCGGGGGAAGCGGAGCGAAACCCCGGCGCATAGAGAAGGATTTGCGAAGCAAAGCCGCAGCCGTATTTTCGATTGACTGTTAGCTGGAAAAAACGAGGTAAATTTGTAAGTAAAACTTCATAAACTTTTAAGGGCTGTGCTCTTGTTTTCGAGGAATATTTCCCCTATACTTATTTTTAGAAATGACCAAATAGCCTGGTTTGTCATGCGATTTGCAGTACTAGGCCTTTTGGAGAATGGAGAAAAACAGATGAGAAGAAATTTAGGAGCAATCACCATAGGCGCTCTGCTGATTGTCTTTGGCATTGGATGGCTGGGCAATGCATTTGACCTGTGGCAATTCAGCATCTTCGACGGTTGGTGGACTTTGCTATTGATCCTGCCAGGTACGGCAATGCTCTTCTGTAAGGGCCAGAGAAATACCGGCGCATTGCTGTTGGTCTTAGGAATTGTGTTTCTTTTGGCAGAATTGGGCTTGATTCATGGACGGTACATATGGCCCATCCTTGTTTCTTGTGGCTTAATTTATGCCGGCGGCGCCATCATTTATCATGCTGTTACCCGGAAAAACAATGAACAAACCTACTATGGCCAGTATTCCTACGGCCAATACCAGTATCCTCCCAATCAAGAGAGAGAAAATGCAGCACAACAAGCTGCTGGGAAAGACGATTCACAGCAGACATCGCAGGAAGATGAAAACTACTACCGCTATCGGCAAGCACAGGCCCAAAATTTCCGAGCTAAGCACCCCAATGCTGCGCAAGACTTCAGCAAATATCCCAGTTATACGGCGGCCTTTTCTGGCCAGGACACCATCTGTTTGACCGATGATCTCATGGGCTTTTCTGGGACGGCGATTTTTGGCGGCATCGACGCGGACTTGAGCCAGGCGAAGGTCAACAAAAATATCGAGATCCGGCTGACAGCTGTTTTTGGCGGCATCGATTTGGTAGCGCCGCCTAGGGTTAACATTGTGGCTAACGGCGTTCCCCTTTTTGGCGGTTTCGACAATCGAGCATCTGCACCCTATAATCCCAATTGGCCGACAGTGCATATCCGTTATGTGGCGATCTTTGGAGGAATAGATATTTATTAGTTTAATCAATGTAATAAAAATCGGAGGGGTTGAAACCCCTCCGATTTTTATTACAGGAATGGAAAAAGAAACAAAATATTAAAGACTCTTTATGCGTTCCAGCGCTTCTTTGGTGGCCTCATGGGTTCCGAAAGCGGTAAGGCGGAAGAATCCTTCCCCATTTTGCCCAAAACCAGCGCCCGGGGTTCCTACTACTCCTGCCTTTTCAAGGAGAAGATCGAAGTAATCCCAGGAAGCCATACCTTCAGGACACTGGAGCCAAATGTAGGGGGAGTTTTTGCCGCCAGTAAAGTAGATATCCATTTGGGTGAGGGCTTCAGCGATCATCCTTGCATTTTCCATGTAATAGGAAATGTTTTCCTTAATTTGCATCAGGCCCTCGGGGGTAAACACGGCTGCAGCGCCCTTCTGGACAATATAGGAAACACCATTAAACTTGGTGGTCTGGCGGCGGAGCCAGAGCTTGTTGAGAGACGCACCATCAAATTGCAGCTGCGTGGGAACGATGGTATAGCCGCAGCGGGTACCGGTGAAGCCGGCAGTTTTGGAGAGGGAACAAAACTCGATGGCGCAATTTTTAGCCCCCTCGATTTCATAGATGCTGCGGGGAAGGGCAGGATCGCTGACAAAAGCTTCGTAGGCCGCGTCAAAAAGGATCACAGCCTGATTTTTCAGCGCGTAATCCACCCAAGCTTTCAGCCCCTGATGGTCATAGACTGCACCGGTGGGATTGTTGGGAGAACACAGATAGATGATGTCTGCCTTGACATTTTCATCCGGCAGGGGAAGAAAATGGTTCTCTTTTCTGGCATTCATATAGAGAATTTTCCGCCCGTCCATGAAGTTAGTATCCACATAAACCGGATAAACTGGGTCGGGTACCAGCACCGTGTTATCCGGAGAAAACAGGTCTAAAATATTGCCGACATCGCTTTTGGCGCCGTCGCTGATAAAGATCTCTTGCGGTTCCAGAGAGGTGCCCCGTTTGTCATAGTAGCCGCGGATAGCATCTTTCAAGAAATCATACCCTTGCTCCGGCCCGTAGCCGTGGAAGGTATCCGCCCGGCCTTGGTCATCACAGGCGGCCTTCATAGCATCTACTACGGCAGGGCAGAGGGGCCTTGTCACGTCGCCAATGCCGAGACGGATGATTTTCTTCTCCGGATGGGAAGTAGTATAAGCGGTTACCTTCTGATTAATGGTGGAAAACAGATAGCTGTCCTTTAAATTCAAATAATTTCGATTAATTTTCATTGTGCTTCTCCTTTTTGTCCAGGGTTTTGCAGCCGGTCGGCCGCCGCGACGAATTCACGGAATAGAGGATGGGCCCGGTTAGGGCGGCTTTTAAATTCAGGATGGTATTGAACCCCTACAAAGAAGGGATGGTTGGAAAGCTCTATTGCCTCCACCAGACGACCGTCAGGGGAGGTACCGCTGATGGTTAGCCCAGCGGCTTCCATCTGATCCCGGTAGACATTGTTAAATTCATACCGGTGTCGGTGCCGCTCTCCGATTTCAGCTTTGCCATAGGCTTCCTTCATTTTGGTTCCCTCTTTGATGACGCAGGGATAGCGGCCCAGACGCATGGTACCGCCCTTGGGGAGATTCCCTTGCTGATCCGGCATGAGATCGATGACATAATGCTCACTGTCCTCCGAAAACTCCCGGGAATGGGCGCTTGAAAAGCCTGCCTGGTGACGGGCATATTCGATGACAGCAATCTGCATGCCAAGGCAGATGCCAAGGTAGGGGATTTTTTGTTCCCGTGCGTATTGGGCAGCGGTAATCATCCCCTCAATGCCCCGATCCCCAAAGCCGCCGGGAATGATAATCCCAGAGGCGCCGGCGAGTATTTTGGCGACATTTTCCGGTGTGATCTTTTCCGAGTCCACCCATTGGATGTAGACTTTATTCCCGGTTTCATAACCTGCATGGGAAAGGGCTTCCACCACCGAAAGATAGGCGTCATGGAGTTTAACATATTTGCCGACAAGGGCAATGGTAACCGGACGGGTGGCGTTTTCAATGCGGGTGAGCATCTGCTGCCACTCGGTCAGGTCACAGGGCTCATCAGCCAGATGAAGCTTGCGGCAGACGATCTCGGCCAGATGATTGTGTTCCAGCATGATAGGCGCTTCATAAAGGACAGGAAGGGTGAGATTTTCGATGACGCAGTCGGGCTCTACATTACAGAATAGAGCAATTTTTTGCTTGATACTCTTTTCAAGCGGCTCGTCGCACCGGGCGATGATGATGTCCGGCATGACGCCGAAGGATTGCAGTTCTTTAACAGAATGCTGGGTGGGCTTTGATTTGTGCTCACCGGAACTTTTGATATAAGGAACCAGGGTCACATGAAGAAAGAGACAGTTATCCCGCCCTACCTCATGGGAAACCTGGCGGATAGCCTCCAAAAAGGGCTGGCTTTCAATATCGCCGGTAGTGCCGCCGATTTCGGTGATGACCACGTCAGCGTTGGTTTTTTTACCAACAGAGTAGATAAAGCTTTTAATCTCATTGGTGATGTGGGGGATGACCTGGACCGTTTCCCCTAGGTAGAGACCTTTCCTCTCCTTGGTCAGCACATTCCAGTAGACCTTGCCGGTGGTCAGGTTGGAGTAGCGGTTGAGGTCCTCGTCGATAAAGCGCTCATAATGCCCCAAATCCAGATCGGTTTCCGCGCCGTCTTCGGTAACATAGACCTCCCCATGCTGATAGGGGCTCATGGTACCGGGATCCACATTGATGTAGGGATCCAGCTTCTGGGCGGCCACCGTCAGGCCTCTGCATTTGAGCAGCCGCCCCAGAGACGCCGCTGTAATGCCCTTGCCAAGGCCTGAGACAACGCCGCCGGTGACAAAGATATATTTGGTCATGCCTCCACAACCCCCTCAAATACTTTTTCACATTCCCCGGTCATATAAACGGTCTCGTCTGTGTAACAGATGGTGAGCTGGCCGCCTTTGAGCAGGACCGTAATATCCTCCCCCTTCTTGCAGTAGCCGTTGAGGACACAGGCCACCGCGGCGGCGCAGGCGCCGGTTCCACAAGCCCAAGTTTCCCCGGAGCCACGTTCCCAGACCCGCATCTTAATGGTGTTTTCTCCGACTACCGTGACAAATTCTGTGTTGACCCGCTCGGGGAAGAGAGGATCATATTCAAATTCCGGCCCAACCTTATCAATGTCCAAGGTGTCCAGATTGTCCCGGAAGACCACACAATGGGGATTTCCCATGGAAACGCAGGTGATCCGCTCCTCTCTGCCGCCGATCTGGACGGGATGGTCTATGATGACATCTCCCTCCAGGGCCACAGGGATTTTTTTCGGATCCAACTCAGCAGGCCCCATATCCACCGTGACGGAATCCACTACTCCGTTTTCTACATAGAGACGGAGCTTCTTGATGCCGCTGAGGGTTTCGATGGTCAGCTCCTGTTTGGGAGCAATGCCGTGTTCGTACAGGTATTTTCCTACGCAGCGGATGGCGTTGCCGCACATCTTTCCCTCGCTGCCGTCTAGGTTGAACATCCGCATTTTTGCATCAGCCACCTCGGACGGGCAGATGAGCACCACCCCGTCACCGCCGACTCCGAAGTGCCGGTCGGAGAGATAGACGCTGAGAGATTCAGGGGCTACTACATCCTGTTCGAAACAGTTGAAGTAGATATAGTCGTTGCCGCAGCCCTGCATTTTTGTAAATTTCAGTTTCATACGTTCCCTCCTCATATGATGGATGTCCACAAGCTCTGTATTCTGTTGGCTGTAACGGCTAATCAAGGAGTCAGCCAACGCGTTTGCAGTATCGATAGAGGTTAGGCATGCGATGGCCCGTTCCACAGCCTTGCGGCGGATTTTTACGCTGTCCCTGGCTGGCAGGCGCCCTTTGGCCGAAGTGGAGATGATATATTGGATCTTCCCGCTTTCCAAAAGGGTCATGGTGTTGTCCTCAGATTCGTGGATTTTGTTCACTTTCCGGACCTGCATCCCTGCCCGTTCCAGCACTTTCGCCGTGCCCTTGGTAGCATAGAGATCAAAGCCTAAAGCCGCGTATTTTTTCGCCACATCCACAATTTCCGCCTTGTCGGAATCCCGTACTGTGATGAAAACGCCGCCCTGTTTATACATTTTGTAGCCTGCCGCGCAAAGCCCTTTGTAGAGAGTCTCGCTGAGGGACTTTCCGATCCCCAACACTTCGCCGGTGGACTTCATTTCGGGACCCAGCTGGGTATCTACATCGCTGAGCTTCTCAAAGGAAAAGACAGGTACTTTGACCGCTACATAAGGCGGAGTTTTGTAAAGACCGGTGCCATAACCCATCTGGGAGAGGCGCTCACCCAGCATGGCTCTGGTGGCGAGCTCTACCATGGGGACTCCCGTGACCTTGCTGATGTAGGGCACGGTGCGGGAGGCCCGGGGATTAACTTCGATGACATAGATTTTGCTATGATAGATGACATATTGGATATTGACAAGTCCCTGAGTTTTCATGGCAAGGGCCAGCTGGCGGGTAAAGTCGATGAGCTGTTCTTTCAGCCTGCCGCTGACATTCCAGGCAGGGTAGACGGCGATAGAGTCGCCAGAGTGGATGCCGGCTCGCTCAATGTGCTCCATAATACCGGGGATGAGAATATCCTCCCCGTCACAGATGGCGTCCACCTCAATCTCCACACCCATCAGGTACTTGTCAATGAGGACAGGGTTTTCAATGTTATGGGAGAGGATGATCTTCATATACTCTTCGATGTCCGCATCGGAGAAGGCGATGATCATGTTTTGTCCCCCTAGCACATAGGAGGGACGCATGAGCACCGGATACCCTAGCCGATTGGCAGCGGCAAGGGCCTCCTCGGTGTTCATCACCGTATCCCCTTTGGGGCGCTGGATATGAAGACGTTCCAATAGCTCGTCAAAGCGCTCCCGGTCCTCCGCCATGTCGATGCTGTCGGCTGGCGTACCCAGGATATTGACTCCCTGGCCGACCAAGAAGTTAGTCAACTTAATGGCGGTGCCGCCGCCAAAGGCCACCACTACGCCCATGGGATTTTCTGTCCGGATGACGTTCATCACATCCTCTGGGGTCAGAGGCTCAAAGTAAAGCCGGTCGGCAGTATCAAAGTCAGTGGAGACGGTTTCTGGATTATTGTTGATGATGACCACCTCATAGCCTGCCTTTTTCAGGGTCCAGACACATTGGACAGAGGCGTAGTCAAATTCAATCCCTTGGCCGATGCGGATGGGACCGGAGCCCAGCACCACCACCGTTTGCTTGGAGCTTTTCCTCTCCTCCAGCAACCGTTTTGCTTCGCAAGCCTCGTCATAGGTGGAGTAAAAATAGGGAGTCTGCGCCTCAAACTCAGCGGCGCAGGTGTCGACCATTTTGAAAGAGGCCAAGAGGAAACAGGGAATCTTCTGGCCGCTGAGGCTTTCGATACGCTTGTCGGGATAACCCAGGCGCTTGGCCTCCCGATAAAGGTCCTCATCCAGAGTTTTGGTGCGCAGAGACGTTTCCATCTGTGCCAGGTTTTTCAGCTTATATAAAAACCATAGGTCGATCTTTGTGATATTATGAATTTCTTCCGGAGTGATGCCGCGCATCAGGGCCTCGAAGATGGCAAAAAGCCGCTCGTCGTCACAGTCATAAAGCTTTTGATGAACCTCTTGGGTGGATAGCGCGGCGAATTTCTTCATCCGCAGGCCGTCTTGGCCGATTTCAGCACCCCGAACCGCCTTCATGATGGCTGCCTCAAAGGTCTGGGCGATAGCCATCACTTCGCCGGTGGCTTTCATCTGGGTGCCTAGAGTCCGCTTGGCGTAGACGAATTTGTCAAAAGGCCATTTGGGGAACTTGACCACTACATAATCCAGCGCCGGCTCAAAACAGGCGTAGGTTTTCCCGGTCACCGCGTTTTTAATTTCATCTAGGGTATAGCCGATGGCGATTTTCGCAGCCACCTTGGCGATGGGATAGCCGGTGGCTTTAGAGGCCAGCGCCGAGGAACGGGATACACGAGGATTGACCTCGATGACGGCATATTCAAAGCTGGTGGGATGCAGCGCAAACTGGCAGTTGCATCCTCCTTCAATGCCCATGGCGTCAATGATAGAAAGAGCGGCGCTGCGGAGCATCTGATATTCCTTATCGGAAAGGGTAACCGCCGGCGCGATGACAATGGAGTCGCCAGTGTGCACTCCTACTGGATCAAAGTTTTCCATACTGCACACGGTGATTACGTTACCGGCGGAATCCCGCATTACTTCAAATTCAATTTCCTTCCAGCCGGCGATGCATTTTTCTACCAGGATCTGGTTGATGGGGGACTGGCGCAGGCCATTCCCAGCGATTTCTTGAAGCTCCTCCGGCGTATTTGCAATACCGCCGCCGCTGCCTCCCAAGGTAAAAGCAGGGCGGACAATGACGGGATAGCCGATTGTTTGCGCAAAATCCAAAGCGGAATCTACATCGTTGACCACCTGGGAGGGGATGACGGGCTGGCCGATCTGCTCCATGGTATCCTTAAATAACTGCCGGTCTTCCGCTTTATCGATGGTTTCCGGATTGGCCCCCAGAAGCTTGACACCGTGGGACTGCAAGAATCCCTCTTTTGCCAGCTGCATGGAGAGGGTCAGTCCTGTCTGACCGCCCAGGGTGGACAATAGGCTATCTGGATGCTCCTTTTCGATGATCCGTTTGATGGTATCGGTGGTCAGCGGTTCCAGATAGATCTGATCGGCCATCACCTTGTCGGTCATGATGGTGGCAGGGTTGGAGTTGACTAATACCACCTCCAAGCCATCCTCTTTTAGGGCGCGGCAGGCCTGGGTGCCGGCATAGTCAAACTCCGCCGCCTGACCGATAACGATAGGGCCGGAGCCGATGACCATTACTTTTTTAATATCCTTTCTCAGCGGCATATTATCTTCCCCCTTCCATCATTTTCATAAATTCGTCGAACAAAAATCCCGTGTCCAGGGGACCGGCAGATGCCTCCGGATGAAACTGCACCGAGAAAGCAGGCATATCTGTGTAAGAAATCCCTTCGCAGGTGCCGTCGTTGGCATTGACATAGGAGAGGGCGGCATTTGGGGGAAGGGAGTCGTTTTCTACTGCATACCCATGGTTTTGACTGGTGATATAGACACGGCCGGTTTGCAGGTTTTTGGCCGGCTGGTTGGCCCCCCGATGTCCATAGTGGAGTTTGTGGGTTTTGGCTCCTTGGGAAAGCGCTAGTAACTGATGGCCTAGGCAGATGCCGAAGGTAGGAAGTTTCGCCCCGCAAAGCTTTTTCAGCTGCGTGATGATCCCGGTGTTTTCCATGGGATCGCCGGGGCCATTGGAAAGCATGATTCCATCGGGCTTTGCCGCTAGGATATTCTCCGCAGTGGCGTCATAGGGCATACGGATCACCTCACAGCCCCGTTTGATCAGTTCCCGCTGGATGTTTTCTTTGGCGCCGAAGTCCCAAAGTACCACCCGGTGCTGTGGGTGGGCCGGAGTGAAAGTCTCAGCCTGTTGGCAGCTCACCGATGCCACTGCGTGGGTCACACGGTAATCCTGCACGGCCTGGGAATTGCACTGACCAAGGTCATAAACAATCTCTCCATTCATAACACCGTGTTCCCGGATGACCTTGGTCAGCTCCCGGGTGTCGATACCATAAAGCCCTGGAATGCCGCAGGCTTTTAAAAAGGCGTCAAGTTGGCCCTCGCTGCGGAAGTTAGAGGGAACTTGACACCAGTCACGTACAATATATGCGGTTAAAGAGGGCCTTTTGCTCTCAAAATCGGAGGGAATGACCCCGTAATTGCCGATGAGAGGAAAGGTCTGTACCACCATCTGTCCATAATAGCTGGGGTCGGTCAGTGTTTCCAGATAGCCAGTCATCCCGGTGGTAAAGACAGTTTCCCCAACCACTGGCTTGACGGCTCCAAAGGTCTTCCCCTTAAATATCTGTCCATTTTCTAACACAAGATATGCGTTTTGCGCCATAACGATCCTCCCCTGTATACTAAGCTGCATTCCCGTTTTAGTTTTCATAACGGGATACAATTTCTTTTGCGATTTCCTTACGTGTCACCCGGCGATCCATGGCCTCTTTTTCAATGGCGCGATGGGCCTCAGGCTCCGTCATATCCAAATACTGGATGAGCAGGCATTTAGCCCGGTCTACCAGACGGATCTCTTCAATTTTTCCACGAAGCTTACTGTTTTCTTTTTTTAGTCCCAACATACGCCGCCGGGAAGCAGCCATGAGTTTGATGGACTGGAAAAAAAGCTGGCGGCTGATGGGCTTTTCCACTACAAAAACACCGGCGTCCTCTACCTTCTGGGAAACAAGGTCTGCCCGCTCAGATTTGCAGAGGATAATCACGCCTGCTCCGCTGGACTCCGCCACAAATACAGCCAATTCATGGCCGTATTCATCGCTCAGTGGAGCATTGATGACCACCAGGTCAAAGCTAGTCTCCAGCAACAGACGCCTGGCATCTCCACCACTGGCAGCGGTGGAGATGGAAGTGATACCGCTCATCTTGAGAAGCTCTGCCAGAAGCTGGGTACCCTTACAGGCAGTTGTCACAATCAGAGCACTTTCCATGGATCCACCGCCTTTCATCAGTCTGTGTCATATAAGAATACCTTAAATCTGTAGGAAATATTGATCCTGTTCATAAGCGTGTTTATCCAGCGCCTTTTTATAACCCAGATATTCAGCCTCTTTTTGTTCCATATATTTTTCAATCGTAGCCTGGGGCAGGACTTCTGCCACAAAGCTGCTATTTTTCGCAAGCTGCAAGGCGGACCAAAGATCCCCTGGAAGCGTTTCAAAGGTTTTGGTCTGCTCCTTCATCACATCGAACAGGTTCAGGTTGGTGGGGGCACATAACTTCTTTTTCTGGGCAATCCCCTCTAACCCCGCCGCAATGAGCAGGGAATAGGCGAGATAGGGGTTGCAAGAGGGGTCGGGAGAGCGCAGCTCGATTCGGCTGTATTTACCTGTGGCCGCCGGGACCCGGATCAGCTGGGAGCGGTTTTGATGGGACCAGGTCAAGTACCTGGGAGCCTCAAACTCCCCAAAGCGGGCATAGGAATTGGTCAGGGGATTGAGAAAAGCAGTGATTTCAGGAATCCGATCCATGATCCCTTGCAAAAAGCTCTCCGCTTCTTTGGAATGCCCTGCCTCATTGGTTTTAAAGATATTCCGGCCATTTTGGGAAAGGGACATGTTAATATGCAGCCCATTTCCACTCTTGTCCGGGAAGGGTTTGGGCATAAAGGATGCAAAAAGCCCGTTTTGCGCCGCGATATTTTTGACCACTGCCCGGAAGGTGACCAGATCGTCTGCCGCTGCCAGAGCGTGGGAATACTGAAAATCAATTTCGTTTTGCCCCGGCCCCTGTTCATGGTGGGAGCTTTCCGGCTGAATCCCCATTTCCTCTAAGGTCAGGCAGATTTCCCGACGCACATTTTCCCCCTTATCCAGGGGAGCAATGTCGCAATAGGTGCCATGGTCATGGGGAATCATGGTAGGATTGCCGTCCTCGTCCCGCTCGAAAAGGTAAAATTCACATTCAGAGCCGATTTTGCAGACATATCCCATATCCGCGGCCTTTTTTACCGTCCGGCGCAGAATGTCCCGCCCAGAGCCCTCAAAAGGGGTGCCATCAGGACGGCGAATGTCGCAGAAGAACCGGACAACCCGTCCTTGGGAGGGGCGCCATGGAAGAACGGCCAGGGTGGCAGGATCCGGAACCAGAAATAGGTCGGACTCCGCCACATCCATAAACCCACGGATGACCGAAGCGTCAAAGGAAATACCGGTTTCAAAGGCGCGGGGAAGTTGGGCGGGCATAATGGAGATGTTTTTTTGCTTTCCGAAAATATCGCAGAAGGCCAGACGGATAAACTTGACGTCGTTTTCTTCGATGAACTCCAAAACCTCGGTCATGGTCTGGGTCATGTTGATTCCTCCTTGCTTCTCCCCACGAGGGGAGGTGATTAATTGGGCGTATATAGCCGCTGATAGGGATTTTTTGTATTGGGGGTGAGCACAAAGAAGCTGCTCTTCATAATGTGGTTTTCATCCTCTCCAAAGGCCCTGCAGAACTCATGGACAAGGGGCCGGATTTCGTCTAGATCGTCCTGGGTCGCCTGAGACGCTTGAACCTGGGCTGGCAGATCGGCGGGCAGGATTTTACAACGGAGAAAAATCTTGCCACCGTGCATGCCGGTGCCGCAGAAGTATCCAACAGGCACCTGGGCGTCGCAGTGGAGGCCCAGGATCACAATAATACCGCCAGCCTGGTATTCTCCCAGAAAGCTGCCGGCCCGGCCGCCCACCACCAAAGCGGGGATTTTGTCTTGATATTCCTTCATGTGGATGCCAGCCCGGTAACCGACATCGCCATGGATAAAGATTTTTCCACCCCGCATGGCATAGCCTGTGGCGTCTCCCGCCTGGCCATCCACGTAGATAGCGCCATCATTCATGGTATCGCCGGTGGCATCCTGGACATTGCCGTGCACTGTAATGGTGGAACCATCCAGATAAGCGCCTAAAGCATTGCCTGGAGTGCCCTCAATGGTAATATCCTTCCCGGAAAGGCCGCTGGCTATATACCGTTGGCCCATACAGTTTTTGATGGTGATTTTTTTATCTTGCGCAGACCTGATTTCCTCGCCTAACGTCTGAAAATGTTTGCCTTGGCTGTTGATCGTCATTTTGGTTCCCTCCCCAGCATTTCTTCCCGGTCTTTTCTGGAGAAAGCCATCAGCTGCGGTTTCTCCCGGAGCAGATCAAAGTCCACGGTGTCTAGAGGCACCTGATTGCGGATCATGGCGGTATAAATACCGGCTCTGGCCACATCCCCGATGAGGATATAACCCTTGAGCAAGCCATCTTTTGTGACAAGCCGCTTGTAGGTGCCGGTACAGGACTCAATATAGCTTTCCCCATTATAACTGCCGGCTGTGATCATGTGCAGTCCAAAGAATCCAATAGCGTTCATGGGAATGGCTTTGTCATAGGGCTTTTCCCCGCCTACCATATGGATGCCAGCGCTTTCTCCCTGCATATATGCGGCAGGAAGGAGGGCCAAAACCCGTCGCTCACCACTGGTGATGTCAAAGCTTTCGGTGCAGTCTCCCGCCGCGTAGATATCTGGCTGGGAGGTTCGACCATCGGCGTCCACCTGGATCCCCCGGCCGACATGGATGCCAATATCTTTGGCAAGTTCCACATTGGGCCGGACGCCGACGGCGATGACAAGCAGGTCAAAATCAACGGTCCTACCGCTGGAAAGATAGGCCCTGTTTTCCTCAAATCTTGTCACACTGTCCGAGAGGATGAATGTAATGCCATGTTCCTCAATGTGGGCTTTTACAAGATCAGAGCCCTGTTCGTCCAGAATACTGGGCAAGATCCGATCAGCCAGATCCACCACGGTAATACTTTTCACCAGCCGTTGGATGCCTTCGGCGCATTTGAGGCCAATGAGGCCGGCGCCCATAATGAGCACCCGGGTTTCAGGCGTAACAGCAGCCTGGATGAATTTGGCGTCATCTAAAGATAGGAATGTGGATTGATAGGGAACGGTATCCAGCCCCTGAATGGGAGGAATGAAGGGAGTGGAACCTGTCGCAATTAACAGTTTATCATATTTTATCAGACTCCCATCCTCCAGTAAAACATTTTTTTCGTCTTTGTGGATGGCTTTGACGGTTTTCCCTGCCATAAAGGTGACATGATTGTCCCGATAAAAGCTTTCTGGCCGGTAGAGCATCCCTTGTTCTGTCGTTTTCCCATACAAGAGATAGGAGATCAGCGGACGAGAATAGGTAGGATAGGGCTCTTTTGAAATCACGGTAATAGAGCTTTCTTTATCAGATTGCCGGATGCCCTCAATACATCCCACCGCTGCGGCAGAGTTTCCAATGATGACAATATCCATGCTTTGCTCACCTCTCTTCAAACACAATGGCCTGGTTAGGGCAGCCTTTGACGCAGGCAGGGCTGCCGGTGGAGTTATTCAGGCATAATTCACACTTTTGGATGACGCTTCCGTCATCTGACGGCATTACTGCGCCATACGGGCAGGCCATAATGCAGGTATAACATCCCACACATTTGTCCTGATCCACCTGGATGACACCGTCATGGATGGATAGGGCGCCAGTGATGCAGCTTTTGACGCAAAGTGGCTCCTCGCAATGGCGGCAGCCTACAGCAAAGCTGACGCCGTTTCGCTCCTCAATGCGGATGCGGGGGTTGATCTTTACATCCCGCAGCGCCACCGCCATATCACTCTCTCCAGAATTGGCGAAAGCGCAGTAGTATTCGCACAGATGGCATCCAAGACACCATTTTTCATTCACATAAATTCGTTTCATATGGCAGCCCCCCTTTATTCTCCGGCGTGTTTAATCCCTAAGATGGACAGCTCTTTTTCGGTGAGGCCCACCCCCCGGAGCATGAGACGGTTGCCGCGCAACGCTTCAATGGAGTTGATGCCCATGCCGCCCATGATTTCCTTAATTTCGTGATTCCATGCGGTGACTAGGTTAACAAGACGCTGGGATCCAATATCCGGGTTAAGCCGCCGAACCAGATCGGGACGCTGGGTAGCAATGCCCCAGTTGCATTTTCCTTGCTGGCAGCTGCGGCACAGATGGCAGCCTAAGGCAAGCAGGGCGCTGGTTCCAATATAGACCGCGTCGGCGCCTAGGGCAATGGCCTTGACAATATCGGCGCTGGAACGGATGGAACCTCCCACCACCAGGGAGACATTGTTGCGGATGCCTTCATGACGGAGCCTTCCGTCAACGCTGGCCAAAGCAAGCTCAATGGGAATCCCCACATTGTCACGGATGCGGGTGGGAGCAGCACCGGTTCCGCCCCGGAATCCGTCGATGGCGATAATGTCGGCTCCGGAGCGGGCAATACCGCTGGCAATAGCCGCCACATTGTGAACTGCGGCGATTTTGACAATCACCGGTTTGGTGTAGCCGGTGGCCTCCTTTAGGGAAAAGACCAGCTGTCGCAGATCCTCAATGGAGTAAATATCGTGATGAGGCGCAGGAGAGATAGCATCCGTACCCTCGGGGATCATCCGGGTTTTGGAAATGTCACCCACGATCTTCATGCCGGGAAGGTGTCCGCCGATTCCCGGCTTGGCACCTTGGCCCATCTTAATTTCGATGGCGGCGCCTGCCGAGAGGTAATCCTTATGTACGCCGAAGCGGCCGGAGGCCACCTGAACAATGGTGTGAGGACCGTATTGATAGAAATCCTCATGAAGTCCGCCTTCACCGGTATTATAATAGGTACCCAGGGCTTTGGCGGCACGGGCCAGGCTCTCATGAGCATTATAGCTGATGGAGCCGTAGCTCATGGCGGAGAACATAACAGGCACCTGTAATTCCAGATGAGGCGCAAGGTTGGGGATGATGTTGCCCTCTTGATCCCGCTCTACCTTCTGCGGCTTTTTGCCCAAGAAAACCCTGGTTTCCATTGGCTCCCGGAGCGGGTCGATAGAAGGATTGGTGACCTGGGAGGCATTGAGAAGGATTTTATCCCAATAGACAGGGTAATTTTTCGGATTTCCCATGGAAGAGAGAAGGACGCCGCCGCTCCCCGCCTGGCGGTAGACCTCACTGATCACCTCACCTGTCCAGTTGGCGTTGATCTTAAAGGTGTGATCGGATTTGACGATTTTCAGCGCGTGGGTGGGACATAGGGATACGCACCGATGGCAGTTGACACATTTGCTGTCGTCAGCCACCATGACATTTTCTTTTTCTCGGTAAGAGTGCACCTCATTGGCGCACTGTCGCTCACAAACACGGCAGGCGATGCAACGGGAAGGATTGCGCACCACCTCATATTCGGGATACAGATAATCAATGCCCATTATTGCACACCTCCATTTAAGGTAATGATCACTGGCTCTCCGCCTCGGGGCGCCCAGATGTTGTCAGGATTGGGTTCTACCACCCGGATAGCGGATTCCTCACTGGCCACATAGACCTTCTCGTCTTTTTCGGCCACCACCATAGAACGGAGCTTGAGCCGGTCATTGAGGGCCATCATGCCGCCTTCAAACCCCAATAGGATAGAAAAGGGGCCGGTGACCAACAGCCCGGAAAAGGCGCTGCGCAGGAAGGTAAGCTTTTGGCGTTCATTTTCCGGCATTGCCTCAATGGTGGACCAGAAGGGTGCCGCCATCACGCTGGCAATTTCTTCATAAGAGAGTCCCTGTTTGCGGCGCAGGTAATCCACCATATAGGTAAGAACCTCTGTGTCAGTTTGGAGGGTGCATTTATAACCATACATCTCTATGTAGCGGCGGTTCGCGTCATAGGAGGAAATCTCACCGTTGTGCACGATGGAGAAGTCCAGCATGGCAAAGGGATGGGCCCCGCCCCACCAGCCCGGTGTGTTGGTAGGATACCGGCCGTGAGCGGTCCAGCAGTAGCCTTCGTATTCATCCAAGCGGTAAAATCTCCCCACATCCTCGGGAAAGCCAACAGCTTTGAATACCCCCATATTTTTTCCGCTGGAAAACACGTAGGCACCGTCAATATGGGTATTGATGCGGATAACGCAGCGTGCCACAAATTCCCGCTCGTCCAATTGGCTGTCTGCGAGCCGGGTGGGTAGAGGATTGACGAAATACCGCCAGATCAGCGGCTCGTCGGTAATTTCAGGGATTTTGCGGACTGGAATTTTGGAAAGATTGACAATATCGAAATGCTGCTCCAAAAAGCGTTCGCATTCCTGCTTGCTAGAGGTGTTGTCATAGAAAACATGAAAGGCATACAGATCCTTGTATTCTGGATAGATGCCGTAAGCGGCAAATCCACCGCCTAGCCCATTGGAGCGGTCATGCATAACGGCGATAGAATCAATGATATCCTCACCGCAAAATCGTTTCCCGTCTTTTGCGAAGATACCGGAAATGGCACAGCCTGACGGAATTCTTATCTGGCCTTCTTTGCGCATATGGTCTCCCCCTTGTTTTTTTATGCTTTCTCTTCCGACCCGGAAGAATAGGAAAGGACTGTCAACAATACAAAAAGAAAGGCGTCCATCAAAGAAGACCGGAGTCATTTTCTCCAGTACTCTTTGATGAACGCCTTTGTTCATTGGGAATATTATATAAGAACACAGCAGCATTTGTCAACGTTTTTGCAGGAGTTTTTTTATTTGCTTGCATACTTTGTAAAAAATAACTATTTTTAAAGAGAGATGGAAGATAAATTTGCAGTTTCTTAGACAAATCATGCAAAAATCACAAATTTTCTATTGACAGTGACCTAGAAGAGGAATATAATGACGCCATAGACAGCAAAGGCGCTGTGGGTGAAAAGCCCGCGGCGCCTTTTTTTGTTGCTTTTCTAGAGGGCAGCAAAAAGCGAATAAAGCGCTAGAAAAAGCATGGGGGTATGTATATGGCAAAAACTTTGATTCCTAAGGGATATAAATCCTGCTTAGGGCTTTATGAGACCCAGACGGCCATCGGGAAGATTAAAACCCGCTTTGAGGAAAATTTAAGCCGAATGCTCCACCTGAAGAGAGTAACAGCACCCCTCTTCGTTGATCCCAAAACTGGGCTGAACGATGATCTCAATGGTGTGGAGCGGCCGGTTAGCTTTGATGTCAAAGAGACGGGAGAGACCGCCCAGGTGGTCCATTCCTTGGCCAAATGGAAAAGAATGGCCCTTTACCGGTATGATTTTCGGGTAGGGAACGGCCTTTATACCGATATGAATGCTATTCGCCGGGATGAGGAGATGGATAATCTCCATTCCATCTATGTGGATCAGTGGGACTGGGAAAAGGTGATCGACAGATCCCAGAGGAATTTGGACTATTTGAAGGAAACGGTGGGCCTGATTGTAGATGCCATCTGCAAGACCCTGGATGAGATGAAACGGGATTACCCACAGCTTCCTGTCTTTCTTTCCCGGGATGTCAGTTTTATCACCACCCAAGAGCTGGAGGATATGTACCCAAATCTGAGCCCTAAACGCCGGGAGGACGCTTATGTCAAAGAGCACCCCACTGCATTTATTATGCAGATTGGCGATAAGCTCCACTCCGGAAAGCCTCATGATGGACGGGCGCCAGATTATGATGACTGGCAGCTCAACGGTGACATCCTCTTCTGGAATGAGACCTTGGGCCAGGCATTTGAGGTTTCGTCCATGGGTATCCGGGTGGATTCCCAGAGCCTGGCAGAACAGCTTCAAAAAGCCGGATGTGAAGAGAGGAGATCTCTTCCTTTTCATAAGATGCTGCTGGACGGCAAGCTCCCCCTTACCATCGGCGGAGGCATTGGCCAATCCCGTCTGTGCATGCTGCTGTTGGGAAAAGCCCATATTGGAGAGGTTCAGGTATCCTTGTGGAGTGATGAAATCATCACAGAATGTAAAAAAGCTGGAATTGAGCTTTTATAAGCAAGCAATAAAAACAATAGAAAGACGGAGGGATCATCATGAACAACCTGCCTGAAATTTTTGGTAGTATGGTTTTTAACGATAAAACAATGCGGGAAAAGCTTCCCAAGGAAACCTATAAGATTTTGCGCCGTACCATTGACCAGGGCAAGAAGCTTGACATCAACATTGCCAATATTGTAGCCAATGCCATGAAAGATTGGGCGGTGGAAAAGGGCGTTACCCATTTTACCCATTGGTTCCAGCCCATGACCGGCATTACAGCGGAAAAACATGACAGCTTTATTTCCCCTACCGACGGCGGCAATGTTATCATGGAATTTTCCGGGAAAGAGCTGGTCAAGGGTGAGCCGGATGCTTCCTCCTTCCCCTCCGGCGGCCTGCGTGCCACCTTTGAAGCCAGAGGCTACACCGCCTGGGATCCGTCCTCCTATGCCTTTATCAAAGACGACACCCTATGTATTCCCACGGTGTTTTACTCCTATAGCGGTGAAGCGCTGGATAAAAAGACCCCGCTGATGCGTTCTATGGAGGTGCTCAGCAAACAGGCCCTGCGGATTCTGCGGCTGTTTGGCGACACGGAAACGACGGTGGTCAACACTACAGTCGGGCCGGAGCAGGAGTATTTTCTCATTAACAAAGAGGATTATTTGGCGCGAAAAGACTTAGTCTTCTGCGGTCGGACCCTTTTCGGAGCCATGCCTCCTAAAGGGCAGGAGATGGAAGATCATTATTTTGGCACCATCAAGCCCAGGGTTTCCGCTTACATGAAAGAACTGGATGAAGAACTGTGGAAGCTGGGCGTACTTGCCAAGACCAAACACAACGAGGTCGCCCCTTCTCAGCACGAGCTGGCTCCGATCTTTACCTCCACCAATGTGGCCACCGATCACAACCAGCTGACCATGGAGATGATGAAGAAGGTGGCGGACCGTCATGGGTTGGCCTGTCTACTCCATGAAAAGCCTTTCGACGGCGTTAACGGCAGCGGCAAGCACAACAACTGGTCCCTTTCCACCAACAGCGGCGTGAACCTGTTGGAGCCAGGGGACTCTCCCAGAGAGAACGCCCAGTTCTTGCTCTTCCTAACTGCCGTCATCAAGGCGGTAGACGAATACCAGGATCTTCTGCGGATTTCGGTGGCAAGCGCCGGCAACGACCACCGGCTGGGGGCCAATGAGGCTCCGCCGGCCATTGTATCGATGTTCCTGGGCGATGAATTGTCTGCCATCTTGGATTCCATTGTTGAGGGCAAAGATTACCAGGGCATAGCCAAAGAGGAAATGAAGGTAGGCGTCCATATCCTGCCCCGGTTCCCCAAGGACACCACCGATCGAAACAGGACCTCGCCCTTTGCCTTCACCGGCAATAAATTTGAGTTCCGGATGCTTGGCTCTAACTTTTCCATTGCCGGGCCCAACATGGTGCTCAACACCATTGTGGCGGAGGAGCTTTCTCAGTTCGCCGATGTACTGGAGCAGGCCGATGACTTTGCATCCACGCTCAATAAGCTGATCAAAAAGACCATCAAAGAGCACAAACGGATTATTTTCAACGGGAACAACTATGCAGAGGAATGGGTGAAGGAGGCAGAAAAGAGAGGGCTTCTCAATCTCAAAACTACAGTGGATGCACTGCCTCATTACATCGAGCCGAAAAACATCAAATTGTTTACCAAACATAAAATCTTTACCGAAAGCGAAATGTATTCCCGCTATGAGATCCTCCTGGAAAACTACTGCAAGACGCTGCATATCGAAGGGAAAACGATGCTGGATATGATAAAGAAAGACATTATTCCTGCGGTAACCGCGTATTGCAAGGAACTTTCTGAGACGGCACTCTCCAAAAAGAGCTTATGCCCTCAGGTGTCCTGCGTGACAGAGGAGTCTATGGTGACAATACTTTCCGAATTGAGCGCTGGCGTGTTTGAAAAGACGCAGAAGCTAGAAGCTGCACTCTCTCATACAGAGCAGATTTCTGACATTCAGGCACAGGCGGAAAGCTACCGGGACGAAGTCATTCCCGCCATGGAAGCGCTGCGGAAAGACGCGGATGAAATTGAGTCCCTGGTGGGGGAAAAATATTGGCCTTATCCCACCTATGGAAAGATGTTGTTCAGCGTCTGATAGCAGAATGCTAGTTTATATTTTTTGGAGAATGCCATCTTTTCGAGTAGGATAAGAAAATCCTAAATGACAACTTCTATACAATAGATAACATACTCCCCAATTCTCGGGCGGACCTGCTCCTTACCAGGTTCGCCCACTTTCTTTGTAAAAATATGAAAAAGGACAGCTGACAGCTGTCCTTAACAGAGAGATGCTTACATGGATTTTCCCCGGCGGGGGGAATGCGGACCGGGTACAGGCCTCCGGGCCATTGGGCTACAAGAACGGTAGCGGTTTTGCCCCCAATTGTTCCTCGGATTTTCGGGGGAAGGGTGAACCACCTTGTTCATGGTGGAAGCGACACTGAGAAATTGAGAGGTGAGAAACCCCATCTGTTCCAGAAGAATACGGCGCTTGGAGCGATTGCATAGGGCGTTAATGGAATGTTTCAGATGGCCTAGGTTCTCCATGAAGATGGGGATCATGGCGCCTGGTTGTGAGGATGCCAGATGATCTAAGTCAATGCTTTTCAGCTGTCCGGACAGCCCGTTGAGATTGTTCTGGATATGGAGCCGCTTTTGTTGATTGTCGATCTCCTTGACCAATTCGGACATGTGGCGGATGGTTTCCTGCATAGCGGCGATCATCGGAGCAATCAGGGCTTCTATGGAATGTTGGTTCATCAAAAACCTTCCTTTGCCTCAATCTGTGTTACATCTATATGAGAGCAAAGAGAGGTTTATGTTTTTTGGCATAGAAAAAGACGGACTCAACCGCCTTTTTCCGTGATGGATTTTATTTTTGACAAGGTTTCCTCTACCTTGGTGTTGACCTTAGCATAATCCATGCTGGAGATATAATACCGTTCAATATCATCGTGGATATTTTTGGCCTCTACCAATAGCCGAATGGCCTCATCCAGCATTTCACGGGCCGCTTTGCGGTTGAAGCTGATGCGCTGTTTTCGGATTTTCAGCTTGGTCATGTCGGTAAAGCGTTTGGCGTGAATGCGGCGGTAGGGCTCCAACTCCACATTGGTATATCGATTGGTGGTGATAAAGGCCATGCCGATGGAGGGAATCATCAGATGCTCCAGTTTTTCATAGGGAGAGAGGGGGCAGTAACAAGAGATAATATCCAGTTTGGCGGATAGGGCACTGCTGCGAAGAGCGTGGAGCAGCAAACGGGAGGCAGCACCCCATTCATCGTCAATTAGATAGATGCGGTCGCACATGGTTTTTACAGAATCGGTATATGTAATTAGCCCCTGGGGAGTGATGGTGCTGAGAAAACGGACAGCTTCTGTACCGTGATCTACATCGGTGGCACGAAATTCTTTGGCTGCCAGCCGCCGGGCATAGCGCGCGATTTTCTCCGGGTCGGTACATTCCACCGCAATGCGGTAGGTATCATAGATCAGGGAGGAAGCTGCGGTGAGAAAACGGCAGCAGCGGTCATGGCAGGCAGAGTTCTTAGCGCATAAGTCCACAATCTCCCTCCGATCCCGCTGCAAACGGTCCTCATCCCAGCAGTCGGTGAGATTGACGACCGACTCAAATACACCGGGATATTTGGGCTCAATGACATGGGGAGGAGTTCCGTCGGCGATGGATATCTTAAACTTGTTGCTAATAACACCGTCGAGGGAATCGGGATCCGAGGAACAGTGGATTTGTTCCACCAGCGGATCGCCTGCTTCTTGTAGCGCCTGGGACATCTTTTTCATCAGGCTGGATTTTCCAGTACCAGGACCACCTTTGATGACAAACTTGTGCCAGCCATCCAGAGGGGTGCCTAGTTGGTCAAAACGAGAAACAAAACCTTGAGGTGTGTTGGACCCCAAGAAAAAATGGACAAAGCTGCCGCCGTCTTTCATAGTCAAAACCACCTTTTCTCCGCACAGACTGCGCTTGTGTATGCCCGGCATCTGCCAGGCCGCCGTCCCCATGCTGTACGGGAGATGAGAACAGCCTGAAGTCGCTATTTTCCATGTCGAAATCTATACAACACCATGCTATTCAGATCAAGGCGTTTTTGACACTGGAAGAAGGTGGTTTAGGCGTATTTTCTTCAAAAGGGACAAAGATGGAAGAAGCCCTATTTCAAAGACAGCGGAAAGGAGTTTATTTTCCTGTTTCGTCCCCATAGGTATGCTCGCAAATTTCCCTGACTTTTTCTCGGAGCCCAAAGAAATCCTCCATGGCAGCGGGTTTGCTGGAAGGGCTTCGCAGCAGTGCCGCCGGGTGGTAAGTTCCCATCATTTGAACGCCGCTTTTTTCGAACCAGACGCCGTGCTCCTTGGTCACTTTAAAGTCAGGCTTAATCAGCTTTTGGGCGGCAATACGCCCTAAGCATACGATAATCTTAGGACGCAGTAGCTGAACCTGGTTTCTCAGATAGCCAATACAGGCCTCTTGTTCTTCAGGAAGTGGATCCCGATTTTGTGGAGGACGGCATTTGACGATATTGGCAATATAAATATTCTGCTTTCGGGAAAGGTCTACGGCGAAAAGCATCTTGTCGAGCAGCTGCCCGCCGCGGCCCACAAAGGGCTCACCAGAAAGATCCTCCTGTTCACCAGGACCCTCGCCAATCAACATAACTTCGGCATTGGGAACCCCCACGCCGAAAACAACATGGGTGCGGGTCTCAGAAAGCCCGCATTGTTTGCACTGGAGACAGTGCTCCCGCAGCAGTTGCAGGTCGTTTATCATCGTATTTTCTCCTTTGGCTTTTTGTATTAGTATACCATAACAGAAACAGGAGAAAAATGGATTGTTAAAATATTGTCAATTGTTGCATTGTGATGTCAAAAAAAGTACAATAAATACGGAAGACAAGCCGTATGAAGGCATGAAGCCGGCGGAGAGCAGCAGACAAATGCTGCGCACCTATGCTGCCGGAACGTGATGTTCCGGCCAAGGGGATAGAGAAAAATAGCGGCTTGTGCAATGGAGGAATGTACAATGAAAATTTTGGTTGAAACTTCTGCCCGCCACATCCATGTGACACAGCAGGATCTGGAGACACTGTTTGGTCCTGGCGCCGAGCTGTCGGTGAAAAAATATCTCTCTCAGCCTGGACAGTTTGCCACCAACGAGCGCCTGACATTGGTTGGACCGAAAAAATCCATGCCCAATGTGTCTATTCTGGGTCCGGTTCGTACGGCAACACAGATTGAGATTTCTCTCACTGATGCACGTTCCCTGGGTTTGGTTGCGCCGATTCGAGAGTCCGGCGACGTTGAAGGTTCTGCTCCCTGTAAGCTGATTGGGCCTTGTGGCGAGGTTGAGGTAAAGCAAGGTGTGATCGTTGCAAAACGCCATATCCATACCACACCGGAAGATGCGGAAAAATTGGGCGTAAAAGACAAGGAGATCGTCAGCGTAAAGGTGGATACACCGGAAAGAAGCCTGACTTTTGGTGATGTAGTGGTTCGGGTCAGCCCGAAATTTGCTACCGCTATGCATATTGACACCGACGAATCCAACGCTGCAGGTTGCTCTGGTGAGGTCTATGGCGAGATTGTCAAATAGATTAGGTTAAGAGAAAAGGCGCGGCTTTTTGCCGCGCCTTTCTTTCATGGATATAAGAAGCGACATAGATAGGGAAAAGAATGTAGTATAGTTTGCTTTTCGTCTCCTTGACTGAATTTTCTTGTTTTTATAGAAAAATAGAGAGAAAAGAAAAATCCCCACGGCAATTTGAATGCCATGGGGATTTTTTACATGGGGCTTATTCCAGCTCCATGTGACGAGAAAGAAGGTAAGTGGTGAGAAAGTATTTAGCCACTGCAAATATAACAGCCAAGAGCAAGAAAACACCAATGGCCAGATTGATGTAGCCCACATATTCCGGAACCATTTCCGTAGGAACGCCGTTAGAAAATCGTTGGCCGATGTCCTCAACCCAGCCGGTGCTGGCATAGGCGATGAGCCAGAGAATCCGACTTTCAACAATGGCGAAAACAAACAAGGTACCGATACCCGCCAAGACCTTCCACCTGCGGCAGAAGGGGAGATGGGCCACTGCTGAAGCACTGTAGAGGGACAAGACCATACCAAAGATGGAAGCCAGACCGCATCCGATGAGAAGGATGATGGTCAAAATAACATTATTTTCCCACCATGCTTTGAGAAGATCCATGACTTGGGGCAGAAGAATCTCCTGGGTGAAGATGCCGCCATGGATTTGCAGCAGCAGAAGGAAGGAAAGGACCATGACAATGATGGTGATCAGGCACCAGATGACCGAGACAAAGAGCCGGGCCAGTACCTGCTGATGGACGGTAGCGGGAAGGGTCATATTGAGATAGCCCTCCCGTCCATAGATGCGTTTGTTAAAGGCGCCAAGTATGCTCATGAGCATGATGACAATGGTGGCGACGATAACGGCAAAGACACAGATGGAAGCAATATATCCTACTATTTCTAGCTGGGGCAGGTCGACCATCCAGGTGAGAAGGGTGCTGATTATGAGGGCGCAGTAAATCCCTAAAAACTCACGGTAGGTGGATTTAAACTCATATTTCATCAATCTACCTAGCATTTGAATACCTCCCTAAAGAGCTGATCCACTGATTTATGGGTTTTCTCCCGCAGGGCATCGATTTCATCGCAAAGCATGACCTGCCCCTGTTTCAGGAAGATGACGGTGTCAAAAATACGCTCTACATCGCTGATCAGATGGGTAGAGATGATGACGGAGCTATCTTCACTGTAGTTTTTCAGCACCGTATCCAGGATGAAATCCCTAGCGGCAGGGTCGACGCCGCCCAGAGGCTCGTCGAGAATGTATAAATGGGCATCCCTGGACATCACCAGGCAAAGCTGGAACTTGTCGATCATGCCCTTGGACATGGATTTAATCTTCTGCTCGGGATTCAGCCCTAGGCGCTCTAGCATCTGGAAGGATTTCGAGGCGTTAAAATCCCGATACATATCGCTGAAAAGATAGATGGCGTCTTTGGCCCGCATCCAATCGGCAAAATAGTTCCGATCAGGCAGATAGGAGACCAGTGCTTTGGTGGAAGCGCCAATGGCCTGACCGTCAATCTGAACATCGCCCCGATAATTGGTGATGAGCCCGGTCAATATTTTGATGAGTGTGGTTTTGCCGCTGCCGTTAGGTCCCAGAAGGCCGATGATTTGTCCTTTGGGCAGGGTCAGATTTACATCTTTGAGGGCGGCAAAGGAACCGTAATTTTTGGATAGATTTTTGATGGTTGCCGCTGGCATATTCTTGTCATTCATTCTCCTCGTCCTCCTTTTCTAATCTTTCTTCTAGTTTTTCCAGCAGCTGCTGTTTGGTAAAACCTAAGTTCCGCATCTGCTGAATAAAGCTTTCAATCTGCGCTCCGGCAAGCTCTGTTCTGGTCATTTCAATCAACTCCCCGTCATTGGTAATGAATCTGCCCGCTGTGCGTTCGCTGTAGACCAAGCCATCCCGTTCCAGCTCAGAGAGGGCCCGTTGGGCCGTGTTGGGATTCACCGCATAGGTTTGCGCCAGATCCCGAACGGACGGCAGTCGCTGTCCCGGCAAAAGCTCGCCGGAGACAATTCGCCGCTTGATACTTTCAATCAGCTGCAAATAGATCGGTATATTTGGATTAAAGGTTTCCGTCAAAAGAATGACCTCCTTTCTCCTTATGTATTATTGTATTAAGCATCTAATACAATAATACAACGTTTTAGGGATTTGTCAAGGCCTTTTTCGAAAAAAAAATACCGGCAGTGGGTGAACACTGCCGGCAGGAAACAGGAAATTATCCCAAACTGTCAAGAATTTCTTTTCCGAAGCGCTTTTTGAGGATGGAAACGGCTTTTTTTTCGATCCGGCTGACATAGGAGCGGGAGATCCCCAGCTTTTTTGCAACCTCCCGCTGGGTCAGAGGGATTCTATTGCATAGGCCATATCTCATAACGATGATCTGCTTTTCTCTCTCATCCAGGGATTCGCCGATATACCTATAAAGCTTTTCGGATTTGAGCTTTAAATCAATGCTGTCGAATACACTGGCGTCATCGGAGACAATATCCATGAGGGTCAGGCTGTTGCCGTCCTTGTCGGTATCAATGGGATCGCTGATGTAGACATCCTGAGCGGATTTCTTTAGGTTGCGGAAGTGCATCAGGATTTCATTTGCTATCCTCTCTTTGAGGGAACAGGGAGGGAAATAGCTGAAGGCATTGGCCATCCCAAAGAAGCTGGTCAAACAGATCCGCGATCAGCTCTTTTTTTTCTTCGATAGACAGTGAAGCAAGACAACCTTCCAGAGAGAGCAGAGCGGCAGGGGAAGAACAAGGCTGCAAATCGCGGGCACTGGGCGAGACAGCTGTTTGAGAGGAAATTGTGCGCTGGTACTGCCGCAAACACTGTAAGAGTGTGGGGATATCCTCTTTCGTTGTAATGACCGCCTTCCATACAGCGGCGTCCAGGAGAAGCCCAGTGCCGTTTTTACACGGGCACCCAGAGATACCTTCCCGTTCTTTCCGGCGGCAAAGGTAGTAGAAGACAGACTGGCCTTCCGCAGTATACCGGCCGGTTTTTTTGGCGCGGAGAAGGGTGCCGCAGTGACCGCAGATAAGAATTCCGGACAGAAGAGGCGGAGGAGAAGGGGAAGAAGCATTGCCACGGGGAGCATGGGCGAGCAAACGCTGGACCTTGACCCAATCTTTGCCTGCAATGAGGGCGGGGTGCTGTCCGGGCGCTACAATCCAGTCCTGGGGCGGACGAATTTGATGGGGGCGGCCTTTGACTTGCAGGGTTTTATTGTATACCATCAGGCCATTTTCACCATCATAGAAGGCGGATTCTCCCCATATCCGAGCGCCTAAACTGGAAAAGTAGCGGAAGGTATCTTCATCAGCGGCAGCATAGACAGGATTGGTCAATATCTGGCGCAGGGCAAACCGGCGCAGTGGCTTTCCATTTTTGCTCTGTATCTTGTCAATGCGCATTTTATCTTCCAACTGGGTCAAGCTCTTGCAGGAAAGATATCCCCTATAGACGGCTCTCACAATATCCAGTTGGCTGTCTACCGGCACCAGACGGTAGGATTTACGGATTTTGCCATCCTTGCCTTGGTGTTCCACCATTTGTGAGGAAAATCCGGTAGGGGGGACGCCTCCTAGCCAGCGCCCGGATTTGGCTAGCTCCAGCATATTATCCCGGATGCGTTCGGCAATGGTCTCCCGCTCCAGCTGGGAGAAGACAGATGCAATATACATCATGGCGCGGCCCAGAGGGGAAGAGGTGTCAAACTGTTCCTTGATGGATACAAAAGAAATGGAGAGGCGGCTCAGCTCCTCAATTAGACGAGCAAAATCCCCGATGTTGCGGCTGACCCGATCCAGCCGGTAGCAAACAATGGTGGTAAATTTGTGCCTTCTCGCGTCCTCCATCATAGCGAGGAATTGAGGCCGCCTGGTATTTCTACCGGAAAAGCCCTCGTCCTCGTAGATCAAGAGATCCTGTGGGTCTACCTCCAAGTGAAGACGGCAGTATTGACGGCACATTTCCACCTGATTTTCCACACTGTCCCCCTGTCCGGTGAATTTGGATTTTCTTGAATAGATGGCCACCGCCGGCCGGCCCATCCAATCGCCCCCTTTCCCCTTATGTTATGCATCACGGCTTGGACGGCATGCGCAGGAAAACAAGCGCATAGAATCAAAAGGGAGAGGAGGGGATCATTGTGGAAGTAAAAGTAGAGATTCTGGGACAGGAAAAGGGGGAAGAAAATCTGAGAAAGTCATTGGCCCGCTGGCATGGAAAAATCGTCCTGAAAAGGATAGAAAAAGCGGAGCTGACCCGAACAGAGAAAATGGATTTGCTCCAGGAGATGATCGACCTGCTAGAAAAAAAGCCACCGTCAGAATAATACTCATTTCAGCCTAAAAAGAAAAGCCCTGCTTTTACAGGGCTTTCTCGCTTAAAGTTATGTTTTATTTTAGGAATCCTTCAATGATTTTAGCTTCGGCTTCCTGTTCTGTCAGGCCAAGGGTCATGAGCTTGGTGATCTGCTCTCCTGCGATCTTGCCGATAGCAGCTTCATGAATGAGAGCAGCGTCCACATGGTTGGCGGTCAGCTCTGGGATGGCGCTGACCACGCCGTTGTCCATGATGATGGCGTCGCACTCAGAATGACCGGTACAAGCACAGTTGCCGTAGATCCGGGAACGGAAGACCTGATGAGATTTACCTCTGGCTACCGACCGGGAGATCAGGTCCACGCCGGAACCGTCTCCGTTGAGCTCCACCTCAAAATCGGTCTCGGCAGTCTGGTCGCCATGGGTCATGATCTTTTCCTTAATGACCAGACGGCTGTCAGCGTCAAGTTTTGCCCGGGTGACACGGCGGGTGGAATCCACCCCCTTGATCTGGACAGTGTCCATCTCCATGACGGCACCTTCGGCCAGTTCAGCATAGGTCTGGGGATTGATGATCCGTTTGCCAGTGCCCTCGCCAATGCCGATATGTTTTTCCAGATAGCGCACATGTGCCCCTTTTTGAAGGAAAAAGCGGTGAATGCCGTTGTGCTGGGAAGCTTCTTCCCCTTCGGTATGGACGCCGCATCCCGCCACAATGGTGACATCGGCGTTTTCCCCTACATAGAAATCGTTATAGACCAGATCATCCACATTGCTGTGGGTGATGCAGGCGGGGATATAGACATTTTCATCGTGAGTTCCGGGCTTGATGAGAATATCAATCCCCGGCTTGCCCAGTTTGGATTTGATCTCAATGTTTTCGGTGGATTGGCGGCCGGCACAGCCGCTGTCTTCCCGGATATTGTAAGCGCCGTTGGGCTTATCAAACAGATCGGAAACCAGCCCAAGGAGTTCTTTGGTAATCGTATTCATACAGTTTGTGCCTCCTCCTGTTTGGGGCAGAATTGGCATCTGCTGTCCCCGGAAAGCAGGGTGGGAAGAATCTCATCCCGCGGTCCATGGGCGGTGATTTCGCCGTCAGCCAGGACGACGATTTCATCAGCGATGTTGAGAATCCGCTCCTGATGGGAAATAATGATGATGGAGCCTTGAATTTCTCGACGGAGCTTTTTAAAGACGTCGATGAGGTTGTTAAAGCTCCACAAATCGATGCCGGCTTCTGGTTCATCAAAGATGGTAAGACGGGTTTTGCGGGCCATCACCATGGCAATTTCGATCCGCTTGATTTCGCCGCCGGAGAGGCTGTCGTTGATCTCACGGTCAATATAATCCTTGGCGCACAGCCCTACATCCCGTAGGTAGTTGCACAGTTGATCTTCGCTGAGTTTTCCGCCAGCGGCCAGCTCAATAATATCCCGCACCGTAATCCCTTTAAAGCGGACCGGTTGCTGGAAAGCGAAACTGATGCCGGCCTTTGCCCGCTCGGTAATATCCATTTGGGTGATATCTTTTCCATCAAAAAAGATACTGCCGGAGGAGGGCTGATAGATGCCGGCGATCACCTTGGCAAGGGTGGATTTCCCACCGCCGTTGGGACCGGTGATAACGATGAACTGACCGTCTTTCACGGTTAAATTCACATTCTTGAGGATTTCTTTTTCCCCAAGAATATCCATGGAAATATTTTTCAGTTCCAGCATTTTTGATTTCTCCTATTTTTGGTTGTATGGGATGAATTTGACGAACATGTGAATATCTTGTGTTTTTATTATACCACGAAAATACAAAAATCAAGAGAGTTTGTCTTTTTTTTAACGGTTTGTACACAATTTTAGTATACAAAGAACAAAATACGTGGAATTGGGAGGATAGCTTTTTCTATACAACGTGCCGCATAGGTGGCAAAGCGGGTTCCCTTGGTATAGTCAAAGGTAGAGACTGCCTTAATGAGTCCAATGGTGCCGATAGAAATCAGGTCATCCTGATCCTTGTAGTTGGCGTAGTACTTTTTGATAATGTGGGCAACCAGCCGCAGATTGTGTTCAATGAGCTGATTGCGGGCCTCGGTATCTCCCTGTTTGATGCGCTCAAGGCATTGCTGTTCCTCCTTGGCGGAAAGAGGCTTGGGAAAGGTACCATTGCCGGTGATATGTAAGGCAAAATAAAGAAGGTTGCACAAAGCGAAACAAATCAGGAAAGAATACATAAAACTACCCCATTTCTATTGCTTGATGGTGAAAAAGAATGGATTTCCTTGTATGGGGAAAACAAATGCGACAAGGGCCATAAAGTAACATATGTGCGGACGAAGAATTTTGTGCGTGTCCCGGAAGGAGGAGAAAATTCAGGGGTAAAACAAAGATAAAAAGCCAAAAATCGCTTGAAAAAGCAAAAAGAAACAAGACGGCAGATACCGTCCTGTTCAGTCGAAACGCTGTGATTTTTCATCTGACTATAGTCTTCTCAATGACAAACATCCCAGATCAATCTAAGGCTGACACCGTAATATCAGCTGTCTGTGCCTGGGTCAGGGAGAGAAGGTCCTCCACCCCAAGCTCAATTTGATAGCCGATTTTCCCCCCGCTGACGATGATGGTGGAAAGATTTTGGCAGGAGGCGTCAATCACGGTGGGATAGGCTCGTTTCATCCCAATGGGGGAGCAGCCCCCTCGAATATAGCCGGTGACCTGTAGGAGATCCTTGACATGGATCATCTCCACCGATTTTTCACCAACTGCCCTGGCAGCGGCTTTCAGATTGAGTTCCTTTGCCACAGGAATCACAAAAACATAATAATTGCGGCCGGATCCCTTGGTGACCAAAGTTTTGTAGACCTGCTCTAAGGGCTGGCCCATTTTTTCAGCCACGGCAACACCGTCAATCTTTCCGTCGCTGTGGTCATAGGTGTATTCCTGATGCGGAATATGGGCCTTATCTAATATTCGCATGACATTGGTTTTATTGCCTGCCAAAGAAATTCCTCCCATTCTTGTTGGTTATTTTGATTATAACCACTTATTTTTTTTGAATAGAATGATACAAGAAATGATAATGATTCCACTCACGCCGATGACAATGGGATAACCTAACATCCAGTGATATTCCGGCATGTCAAAATTCATGCCGTACCATCCGGCAACTAAACTGAGCGGAGAAAAAATAGCGGTAATCACGGTGAAGAGCTTCATGAGGCTATTGAGATTAATATCTACTTGGGCTTGATAAGCTTCTCTAACTTGGGTGACATAGTCCCGCAAATTGCATACATTGGCATCTAAGCGGTCAACCCGTCCCGAAAGAATATGGACAAAACGCAGGTCACGTTTGTCAAGCAGTCCATTGAGATTTTCCTCCATAACGTCAAAGAGGCTGGCAAGCTGTTCGTAATAACGACGAAGTTTCATAAGCTTTTTACGCAACAAAACAATTTCCTTGATACAACTTTGTTTCTTTGAAGTAATAAGCGCCTCTTCTAAATCAGAGATTTCCTGCTCTAAATCTTCCAATTGAGAAAAATCTTCTCTTGTCAGCCGGTCAAAAAAAGTAAGCAATAACTTTTGCACAGATGCAGTTTCTGCTGGAGCTTCATCTAAAATATTATCTAAGAGAGGATTATCATCGCTTGCAAAGACCAAAAAATGAGGAGCAAAATAGATAATCGTGCGATTCATGGGTGCGGTTAGATCAGAAAAATCAGGGACGTTTAGGCAAAAGTAGTCAAAACCATTATGGCTCTCTAACTTAGAAGGACCGCTTTTAGCGTATTCCTGAATAATACGATCAGGAACACCAAGATGGCTACCATAAACCGTTAATTCTTTTAATGTGAGCCGATAAAGGATGTCACCGTTTTGTTGTGGGGAAGGTGGGAAAGCGTCCGCGTCTTTCGCGGTAAAATAGGAAATCATAATGACATCATTCCTTTCAGCCTTTTATTGTAGCATGATGACTTGTCCTGAGCAAGCAACAAAAAAGAGCTTTTGGCCTTTCGGCCAAAAGCTCTTTTGAGACGACTATACTTAAAGTGCGGTTCTATAGATTTCAGCAATTTCTTCCACAGAGGTGGGACGTGGATTGCCAGGAGTGCAGCCGTCAGCCAAAGCGGCCTCTGACAGGCGGGGAATATCCTCTTCCTTCACACCGATTTCGTGGAGAGTCTGGGGAATGCCCACATCTTTGGAGAGCTGGATGACCGCGTCGATGGCAGCTTGGCGGTATTCATCCTGGCTCATCTCATCAACGCCCTGGACACCCATGACACGGGCGATTTCACGGAACTTTTCTCCGGTATAAGGAGCATTGTACTTCATGACATAGGGCAGAAGTACCGCGTTGGCAATACCATGAGGGGTGTCATAAACACCGCCCAGCTGATGGGCCATGGAGTGAACGATACCCAGTCCGCAGTTGGAGAAAGCCATACCAGTCATATACTGGCCGATGGACATGTCAAAGCGGCCGTCAGGATCATTTTCAACAGCTTTGCGCAGGCTTTTAGCAATCAGCTCAATGGCTTTCAGGTTGAGGGTGTCGGTCAGCTCCCAAGCGCCGTTAGCAGTATAACCTTCAATGGCATGGGTCAAAGCGTCCATACCGGTGTTGGCAGTCAAAGACTTAGGCATGGAGGACATCATCTCAGCGTCCACAATGGCCACGATTGGAATATCATGAGGATCGACACAGGGGAATTTTACCTGACGCTCCTCATCGGTGATAACGTAGTTCATGGTCACCTCTGCCGCAGTGCCAGCGGTGGTGGGGATGGCAATGATGGGGACGGATTTATTCTTGGTGGGGGAGACGCCGGCCAGGCTCTTTACGTCGGCAAACTCCGGGTTATTGATGATGATACCGATGGCCTTAGCGGTATCCATAGAAGAACCGCCGCCGATGGCAACGATAAAGTCGGCGCCGCTCTTTTTATAAGCTTCCACACCGTTTTGTACATTTGCGACAGTGGGATTTTGTTTAATATCGCTGTAAATTTCATAGGGGAAGTTTTCTTTGTCCATCAAAGCGGTAACCTTCTGGGTAACACCGAACTTGATCAGGTCTTTATCGGAGCAAACAAACGCCTTCTGAAAGCCCCTGGATTTGATTTCATCCGGAAGCACAGAGATGGCGCCCGGTCCGAAGTGGGAGGTTTCGTTAAGGATCATCCTGTAAATTGCCATGATTGCACTCTCCTTTTTGTTGTAAGACAACTTGAAATGATAGTTTCATTATACTACAAAATCTGTCTGCTTCCTAGGCATATATTGTGAAATTTCAGCCCAATTTTTTTGACAAAAATGAAACGGAAAGTTCTATTTGGAGGGATCTTTCTCCCCCTCGCCTTTGATGGCCTGCCAGTACCGGAAAGAGGCCTGCTCAGTTTTATTGTCCCCAAAGACATAGTAATGCTTGTCCTTGATGGGGTCGGGAAGGTACTGCTGGTCAAACCAGTGGTTTTTCCTCTCATGGGGATAGACGTAGCCAATAGCCCGTCCCATTTTCTGGGCACCGGAATAATGTCCATCCTTGAGATAAGCGGGAATTTCCCCAACGCCGCCCTGTTTAATATCGGACATGGCAGCGTCGATGGCCATCATGGCGGAGTTGGATTTGGGTGCGGTGGCCAGAAGAATGACCGCTTCTGACAGAGGAATCCGGGCTTCAGGGAGACCCAGCTGGAGAGCGGCATCCACGCAGGCCTTTACGATAGCAATGGCCTGGGGATAGGCAAGCCCTATATCCTCAGCAGCGGTAACCAGCATCCGGCGGCAGGGAGAGAGCAGGTCCCCTGCATTGAGCAGCCGGGCTAAGTAGTGGACGGCAGCGTCCGGATCAGAGCCTCGGATCGACTTCTGAAAAGCAGAAAGGATGTCATAGTGTTCATCAGCATCTCGGTCGTAGCGCATAGAACTGCGCTGGGAGATGGCTTTGGCGTCCTCTAAAGTGACCTTTCGTATTCCGTCCTCCTCCCGAGCGGAGAGAACGCACAGCTCCACGGCGTTGATGGATTTTCGCACATCTCCGCCGCAGGATAGGCTGATGTGCTCCACCACCCCAGCCTCGATGTCAAGGCTCATAGAACGTTCTTGCTCCAGAAAAGAAAAAGCTCTGCGGATGGCATTCTCTACATCCTGGGGGGTCACAGGCTTAAATTCAAAGACGGTAGAACGGGATAGGATAGCGTTATAAACATAGAAATAGGGGTTTTCAGTGGTGGAGGAGATCAAGGTGATGGAACCATTTTCAATAAATTCCAGCAGGGTCTGCTGCTGCTTTTTATTTAGGTACTGGATCTCATCTAAATAAAGCAGAATACCGTTTAGCCCCTCCAATGTGCCGGTTTGGGCCACAATATCCTTGATGTCGGCGGTGGAAGCGGTGGTGCCGTTGAGCTTATAGAGCTTTTTTCCCGCGCTTTGGGCAATGATACGGGCCACTGTGGTTTTACCCACACCGGAAGGCCCATAAAAGATCATGTTGGGGATTTCCCCCGACTCCACGATACGCCGGAGCACCGCGCCTTTTGCAACCAGATGCTGTTGGCCCACCACCTCATCCAAGTTTTTGGGACGCATCCGGTCCGCCAGAGGTGCGCTCATAGTTTTCTCTCCTCTCCCTGGGGATGATAGAAAGAAACGGGAATCCTGCGGATCCCCGTTTCTGGAAGTTTTTTTCTCAAATTAGCCGTTGGGAAGCAGGTATTTGAGGGCTTTGTCAATGGACTGATCCCAGAAATCCCAGCCGTGCACGCCGGGCCACTCCTCATAGTGGTAGTTGATGCCGAGCTCCTCCATTTTCTTTCTAAACTCTACATTGTAGGGATAGAGGAAGTCCTCCGTACCGCAGCTGGCGTAGATGGGGATCTCCTTGGCCTGGGGCAGTTTGGCATAGTTTTCTGCAATGGCATACAGGTCGTCTTCGGGACCGACCTCCACCTTTTCGCCGAATACACCGGTGATGTCGGGATAGGGGAAGAGCTTCCGGCTTTCCTCGTTGAGCATGGAATGCTTCAGATCCACAGCAGAAGAAAATGCTGCCGCGCCGCCATAATTTTCCGGGTTGCGCATGAGCATCTTCAGTGCGCCGTAGCCGCCCATGGAGCAGCCTGCAATAAAGGTATCTTTGGGATCGGCAGAGATGCCGAACATGGCCTTCATCAGACGGGGCAATTCCTCAGAAATAAAGGTATAATAGGGCAGACCATACTTCATATCGGTATAGAAGCTGCGCTGAACCGAAGGCATGACAACACAAAGCTCATACTCCCGGGTATAGCGTTCCAACGCTGTGTAGCGGGACCACTCCAAAAAGTTGCCGGAAAGACCGTGGAGCAGGTAGAGCACCCGAATGGGTTTTCCGGGACGTTTACGGATGCGGTCATGGGGAAGGATGATGGCAAGGTCGGTATCCATATGCATCACTTCAGATTTGATGCAGCCTTTTAAAAATGCCATAGAAAGACCTCCTTTTCTTTATCAGGGAGCATAAAGCGCCCGATTATCCATAGTAATCAATGATATCGCCCTCGTATTCCACATGGTACTCCATGTCGCCTGAACCACCAGGCTGGCCAAAGTGAAGAACACCATACATGATGCCATTTTTGATGTAGACGGCAGCACCCATATCGCTCATATAGTTAGCTGTCATGGAGGAATAGTGCCCGGCGCTGGATTTCCACATATTAAACAGCTGCTGGGCGGTCATGGTGTCGGTTTCAGCGATATTCTCCGCGAAATAGAGGAAATTGTAGCCTGCGGCCAAAGCAGCGGTTTCACCGGTGGTGCCATTGGGCCTGGTGTGTGAAAAGAGGCTGGACAGCTCCACACAGCGGGTATAAGCACTTTGACAGAGGGCAGCGCTGTAGTTATAAGCGGGAAGTCCCAAGCTGGCCCGCTCATTGTTAACCAGGGTAAACAGCTGGGAAACAATGTCCGAATCGCTGGAAGCAGCCGCTGCAGTAGACGGAGGGGCGGTGGTGGTTGTCTGAGGCGGCGCTGTTGTGGTTGTGGTCGTGGTCACGGTGGTCGTAGTCGTAGTGGTTACTGGTGTAGTCGTGGTCGTGATCGGTTTGGAAGTAGTGGTCACCGGCGTGGTGACATCAGAAGAAGACTCTTCCTGTTGGCCGCAGCCTGAAAAAAGCAGGCAAAGGCCAAGACACAGAGAAACAATGCGAACGGGAAACTTCATAGATTACCTCCAAACGCCCACCGGGGCAAGATCATCTCAATCAAGGGATACTCATCACAGCCCATTTTGCATGAATGGGCTATTTATTCATAAAGAGGATATTTAGCGCACAGGCCTTCCACCGTCTTGCGGATGTTATCAGCCTGGTTCTCAAAGTCGGTAGCAGCCAGATAGATCATGTCGGCGATGACCTTCATGTCCTCCTCCTTGAGGCCGCGGCTGGTAACGGCAGGAGTGCCGATACGGACGCCGCTGGTAACAAAGGGACTCTGGGGATCGTTGGGCACCGCATTCTTGTTGACGGTGATATACACTTCGTCCAGACGATGCTCTAACTCTTTGCCGGTGATATTCATGTTTTGCAGGTCCACCAGCATCAAATGGTTGTCGGTAGAACCAGAAACCAGATGGAAGCCATGCTCAATCAGTCCATCTGCCAGAGCACGGGCATTGCGCACGACCTGTTGCTGATAGGCTTTGAATTCTGGCTTTAAGGCTTCGCCGAAGCACACAGCTTTAGAGGCGATGATGTGCATGAGGGGACCGCCCTGGAGTCCGGGAAAGATGGCCTTATTGATCTTCTTGGCAAGCTCTTCATCATTGGTGAGGATGAGGCCGCCGCGGGGGCCGCGCAGGGTTTTATGGGTGGTCGTGGTGGTCACGTCAGCATAGGGCACAGGAGACTGATGGAGTCCGGCGGCCACCAGGCCAGCGATATGGGCCATATCCACCATCAAATAAGCGCCGCATTCCTTAGCGATCTGGCTGAAGCGCTCAAAGTCAATAAAGCGAGGATAAGCGCTGGCACCTGCCACGATCAATTTGGGCCGATGTTCCAAAGCCAGGCGGCGGACTTCTTCGTAATCGATCATCTGGGTTTCCGGAGAAACGCCATAGGAAACAAATTTATAATATTTACCGGAGATATTAACAGGAGAACCATGGGTCAGATGGCCACCATCAGCTAGGCTCATGCCTAGTACAGTGTCACCGGGGTTTAACAGGGCGAAATAGACAGCCTCATTGGCCTGGGCGCCAGAATGGGGCTGCACATTGGCAAATTTTGCGCCAAAAAGTTTGCAGGCCCGATCAATGGCAATGCGCTCCACATCGTCTACATAGACGCAGCCGCCATAATACCGTTTGCCAGGATAACCCTCTGCGTATTTGTTGGTGAGCACGCTGCCCATAGCGGCCATGACAGCCGGGGAAACAATATTTTCTGAAGCGATCAGCTCCAGGTTGCGGCGCTGACGCATCAGCTCGTTAGACATCGCTTTTCCTACTTCCGGATCGGAAGCAGAGACAAACCCGATGGTATCCATCATATTGTTGTACATGTTTTCTCTCCTCTCATTCTTCGAAGCTCGGTCTTGTTTCATTATAGTATGCTTTTTCCGCGATTTCAACAGATTCCAGGAGAATCAGCCGGAAAAGACGGCAAAAATACGAGGGATTAGTGCAGAGGAATCAAAGGACATGGGCGGAATATCGGGGAAATAAAGGGCCATCCGCAGCGCATAAATGAGGATAAAAACCGTAGCGAAGAAAACCCAGATCTGCTTTTTACGAAAGAGATAGGTGCGCCCCCACAAAAGGCAAAAAAAGAATCCGGTAGCATAAATGGCCACTAAATAAACACAAGGATTGGCCTTCCAAGCGCGGGCAAAATCCAGATGGAGAAGATGATATGCTCCGCGGGTAACACCGCATCCAGGACAAGGAATGCCAGTGACAGCATAGAAAGGGCACCGGTAGAAGGAGGGCAGGATCAACAGGAGAATGGCTGCCGCTATGATGATGAGCAGCGCTGTTAAAAGACGCCGGGAAAAGGGCTGGCTGTCGATCTTCATAACTTTCTCCTTTCCAGCAAATGAGAAACTCCCCCATCATGGGGGAGCAGATAGTGTCAATCAAAGAGCATGGGCTTATTATGAACCCTTACACTGAGGGCCATACCAATGGCCATATAGGTGATGAGCACCGAGGTGCCGCCATTACTGAAAAAGGGCAAAGTGACGCCGATGACCGGAAGGATGTTAAGGCACATGCCGATATTCAGGATACATTGGAAAGCGATCATGGCGAAGACCCCCACACAAATAAAGGAGCCTAAATCGTCCTTGGAATAGCGGGAAATACGCAATAGCCGGACACAGACACCGGTGAGGATGAGGATAGCCGCGATACATCCAAGAAAGCCCAGGGCTTCACCCAAAAAAGCGAAGATAAAGTCGTTGTGCATTTCGGGAATCTGGCGGTACTCATCTGCAAAAAGCCCCTTGCCGGTGAGCTGGCCTGAGCCGATGGAAATGCGCCCTACATACTGCTGCCAACCAATATTTTTAATATAATCGGGATTATCTGGATTAAACAGATAGAGAATGCGCAGCTTCTGATCATTGTTTAAGACAAAAAACCAAGCAACAGGGGCAGCGACCAAAACAGCGCCAAAGGCTGCCGCAATATATTTCCAGGAAAGGCCGGCGGCAAACATCATAGAAATAAAGATAAATATAAAGATGAGAGCGGTTCCGTCGTCACCCTGCAAATGGATGAGAAAAGCGGGAATTGCCCCATGGATACACAAAAGGATAACATTGCGCAGGCTATTGATCTGAGGCCGTACAAGGGAAAGATGATAGGAAAAGGTCAAAATAAAAGAAAGCTTTAGCAGCTCTGAGGGTTGGAAGCTCATGCCGAACGGCAGCTGGATCCAGGCAATGTCATCGGCGCCTTCCCGTCCGGTACCGATGAAGAAGACAAGAAAAACCAGGGCCAAAGCAATAGGAACGTGAACCTTCCACATTTTGGCCATAAAGTGATAGTCGATTTTTGATATAATGACGGCGGCAATAAGGCCAGCCCCTGTGGCCAGGGTTTGGACTAGCATCCCCCGTAATGTACCATAAAACGCATTATTGTAAGAAGCTAGCAATAAAAGCCCCATACAGGAGGCCATCATACAAAAAAGAAGCAGGAGCTTGTCCGTGCTTTTTATATAATCACCGATTGCGGCGAGGATTTTTTTCATTGGCTTCACCTGCCTAGAAACATTGTAACCGATCTAGAGGAAAAATTTATGGATAAGATATGAATTTACAATCTTCTCCACATATTTTATAAATAAACACTGGAATCGTTAAAGTAAGTCTTATTATAGCGCCCATCAAAGCCAAGTGCAATAAATCTGAGAAACAATCATGGGAATGAATCTTTTCGGAAAAGGGTTCTTATGGTATAATGATAACCAAATTACACTGTGGAAATTGTCCGGCTATATTCTGTGGGAAGAAAAAAGAAAGTGATGCCGGGCAAGAAAGTTAAAAAGCAAGCAGAAAGAGGTGGGGAGTATGCTATCTGATATCGAGATTGCACAGGCGTGCAAGATGCAGACCATTGACAAAATCGCGGAAAAGCTGGGTCTTCATGAGGAAGAATTGGAGCCTTACGGAAGGTATAAAGCTAAAATTTCCGACGATGCCCTTTCACGTTTTTCAAAACGGCCTGATGGAAAGCTGGTTTTGGTGACCGCCATCAACCCAACCCCTGCGGGAGAGGGGAAAACGACCACCACGGTAGGATTGGGACAGGCCATGGAGAAAATCGGAAAAAAAGCGGTGATTGCCCTGCGGGAACCCTCCCTGGGTCCGGTGTTCGGCATCAAGGGAGGAGCTGCCGGTGGCGGTTATGCTCAGGTGGTGCCCATGGAGGACATCAACCTCCATTTTACCGGGGATATGCACGCTATTACGGCGGCCAACAATCTCCTGTGCGCCATCATTGACAATCATATGCAGCAGGGCAACGAGCTGGGCATTGATCCCCGCCGGATTTTATTTAAACGCTGTATGGATATGAATGACCGGGCGTTGCGCAATTGCATTGTGGGACTGGGGGGAAAGGTCAACGGCGTTCCCCGTGAAGATCATTTCCAGATCACGGTGGCCAGCGAGATCATGGCCATTTTATGCCTTGCCACCGACCTTGCCGATCTCAAGGAGAGGCTGGGCAACATCCTCGTGGCCTATAGTTATGATGGTACTCCGGTATACGCCAGACAGCTGCAGGTTGCCGGTTCCATGGCGGCGCTGTTAAAGGATGCGCTGAAACCCAACCTGGTACAGACGCTGGAGAATACACCGGCTCTCATGCATGGCGGCCCCTTTGCCAACATTGCTCATGGCTGCAACTCTATCAGAGCGACCAAACTGGCCCTGAAGCTGGCGGATTACTGCATTACCGAGGCGGGCTTCGGCTCCGACCTAGGCGCGGAGAAGTTTTTGGATATCAAGTGCCGTTACGGCGGTCTGACACCTGCCTGTATTGTCATTGTCGCCACCATGCGGGCGCTAAAATATAACGCTGGCGTTCCCAAGGCAGAGACCTCCATCCCGAATCCAGAAGCTCTTCGTAAGGGTATGGTCAATCTGGAAGCCCATGTGGCCAACATGAAGAGCTATGGAGTGCCGGTTGTGGTTGCCATCAATCGGTTCCTCACCGATTCTGACGAAGAGATTGCCATACTCTCTGATTTCTGCGAGAAAAATGGGGTGGAATTTGCCCTTTCCGAAGTCTTTGCCAAAGGCGGTGAAGGCGGCATTGCCCTGGCGGAAAAGGTGGTAGCCGCCTGCGAGAAGGAGAATCATTTCCACTTCCTTTACGATACGAATCTGCCCATTAAGGAAAAAATTGAGTCCATTGCTAAGAATATCTACGGCGCAGATGGCGTGAATTATACGGCCCAGGCGGAAAAAAACATCAAAGAAATTGAGAGCTTGGGTTTTGCCGGCCTTCCGATCTGCGTAGCCAAGACCCAGTACTCCCTGTCCGATGACCCGGCAAAACTAGGCCGTCCTACGGGATTTTCTATCACCGTCAGGGAAGCAAGGGTGTCCGCAGGAGCGGGATTTATCGTAGTGCTGACTGGGGATATTATGACCATGCCAGGCCTTCCCAAAGCACCGGCGGCCTGTAAAATTGATATTTCCCCAGAGGGGAACATTTCTGGACTTTTCTAAGAGAAAGGCATTTTGCTATGAAACAGTTGATTTCCCACAGTTCTGAAGAGACGGAGCGGATTGCCGAGCAATTCGCCAAAAAGCTCCGTCCCGGGGACGTCGTTGCTTATGAGGGGGGACTGGGCGCGGGTAAGACCGCGTTTACCCGGGGCCTTGCACAAGGTTTAGGCATCAGGGAAGAGGTATCCAGCCCTACATTTGCCCTTGTCAACGAGTACCGAGGGGAACACACCCTCTACCACTTTGACATGTACCGGGTGGAGACATATGATGACCTGTACTCCACAGGATTCTTTGACTATTTAGATGGGGAAGGGATTCTGGCCATCGAGTGGAGTGAAAATATCTATGGCGCCTTACCGGAAGGCACCATCACTGTATCCATCCGGACAATAGGGGAGAACGACCGGGAAATTACCATCGAAGGAGACGACCGCTTTTGAAGATACTAGCCATTGAATCATCGGCCGGCAGCGCCAGCGCCGCCATTGTGGAAGAGGAAAAGGTCCTGGGGGAGTTTTTTACCAACACTCGGTTGACCCACTCCCAAACCTTGATGCCTATGGTGGAGTCTTTGCTCCGGTGTACCGCCATCTCCCTGGATGATATTGACGCTTTCGCCGCTGCAGTAGGACCTGGTTCCTTTACAGGGCTTCGCATCGGTGTGGCTGCCGTCAAGGGCTTGGCAAGAGCAAGGGAAAAACCCTGCATCCCGGTGTCTACCTTAGAGGCTATGGCCTACCATGTTCCGCTGTGGGACGGCGTTGTCTGCGGAGTGATGGACGCCCGGTGCAAGCAGGTGTACACGGCTCTTTTTGCTGTGGAAAACCAGCAGATCAAACGTTTGACGCCGGATGAGGCCATCTCTTTGGAAGAGCTGAAAGGCAGGCTGGCAGCGGTGAAAAAAAAGGTGATTTTGGTTGGAGACGGGGCCCAGCTGTGCTATAATGAATGCAAGGATCTTCCTGGTGTCTGCCTTGCCAGCCCCCAGATGAGGTTCCAGCGGGCTGCCGGCGTAGGGATGCGTGCCTTGGAGCTTGCCCAGGAAGGGCGTAAGGTTACGCCCCAGGAGCTTTCTGTCACCTATCTGCGCCTGCCCCAGGCGGAGCGGGAGTTGAAGAAGAAACAGGCGGCGGGACAAAATAAATCATGCCAGGAATAGGGTAGAGGAGGATAAAAATGAGCGTAAAACCACTCATCATGGACCATCCATTAATTCAGCACAAAATTTCACTGCTCAGGGATAAAAACACCGGATCCAAGGAGTTCCGGGAGATGATTGCCGAGATCACCATGTTGATGTGCTACGAGGCAACACGGGATCTGCCTACAAAAGAAGTAGAGATAGAGACCCCCATTGCCATTGCCAAGACCAAGGTGCTGGCGGGGAGAAAGCTTGCCTTTGTCCCTATCCTGCGGGCAGGTATCGGCATGGTAGACGGCGCATTGGAGCTGGTGCCGGCGGCCAAGGTAGGCCACATCGGCCTTTATCGTGATCCGGAGACCCATAAACCGGTGGAATACTATTGCAAGCTGCCGGCGGATATCGGGGAACGGGAGGTCATTGTTATTGATCCCATGCTTGCCACCGGAGGTTCTGCTGTGGATGCGATTCAGATGATTAAGCGCCGCGGCGCCAAGAATATCAAATTTATGTGCATTATTGCGGCACCAGAAGGACTTGCCGCCCTTACTGAGGCACATCCTGACGTACAGATTTACTGCGGGGCCCTGGATGACCATCTCAACGAAAACAAATACATTGTTCCAGGCCTGGGAGATGCGGGTGACCGCATTTTCGGCACAAAATAAATGACAAACACAAAAAAGCCGGTGGATTTATCCACCGGCTTTTTTGTGTTTTTTCACTTTTTTGTTGTAAAATAACGGCGTTAGGCGTATTCTAATTAAAGATAAGATTGTCTGTTATTGGAGGACACATAAGGGTATTTGTGGAGATTTGAAAGACTATTTTCTGCTGTAGGTGAATGACTATGAAAATCAAAGAAAAATGGAAACAAGAGATTCTGCGCTACCTGGCTATGCTGGTAGGATGTTTTTTCTACGCCCTATGCCTAGATCTATTTTTGGTACCCAACCACATTGTGGGGGGAGGCGTTACAGGAATTGCCACCCTGGGCAATATTCTTTTTCAGTGGAATGTGGGTATTGTCTCTATTCTCCTTAATATTCCCATTTTGTTGTTGGGACTAAAAACCCAGGGCCTCCCCTTTATCATCCGCTGTTTTATCACCAATACCATGCTGGGTGTTTTCACCGATCTGCTGGCCTTTTTACCCTCGATCACCTATAATCCTTTGCTGGCGGCCATGTACGGCGGTCTGGCCCAGGGAATTGCCATCGGGCTTTTCGTCCGATTTTCCATGTCCAGCGGCGGAACGGAACTGCTGGGCCGAGTTATCCACCATGGATTGCCCCAGATCGGCATTCCGGCCTGGATTGCCATTTTAGACGGTATGATCGTCCTTACCGGTGCTATTGTGATGAAAAATCCGGAAAATGTCCTTTACGCGTTGATCTTAATTTTTATCAGCACCAAGGTGAGCGATATGGTCCTCACCGGACTTAACCGGGCAAAACTGTGCTACATCATCACAGAGCATCCGGAGGAGGTGTCCCGCTGCCTGCTTGCCAACAGCCCCCGAGGTGTTACCAACCTGACGGGAAAGGGAATGTACTCAGGAACACCCCGAGGGGTCCTGCTTACCTGTGTCAAAAGCCACCAGCTCACCGAGATGAAACGATTGGTACGTTCGGTGGATGAGGCAGCTTTTGTCATTGTGAGTGAGACTACGGAGGTTCGAGGAAAAGGTTTCGAAAGCATGGACGCAGATATTTGAAATGCGGCGGGGGGAATTTTCCCCGCCGCTTTTGGATGATCTGTATGATAACATGGCAGGGGCGGCCAGTTTAGACCTGTTTTGGACGCGGGCGAAAATCTAGGGCAAAGCAAAAGGCCCGGAGCGCGAAGTGGCTCCAGGCCTGTGCCTGGTGGACAAAACGAAGAGAGTCGAATCTTTACAGTAATCTTTGAAGTGCTAGATTTTTTTGATAATGCAGATAAATCCAATACCCCCTACAGAATCGCTGCGTTTTCGGTATAGTCTGTGCCACACTGCCGCCGGAGCGGCAAACAGAGATTGTACAAATCATCCGCTGTGGCTTCCAGTCTGGCGAATCGGGCCGCCTGGGGGGAGCTTTCTCTTAGTTTGGCCAGGGAGGTGGAGAGAGGCAGGGCACAGGTTTTCCGGGCAGCAGCCAGAATTTCCTTACCCTTCCCATTCATCCCCAACACCCGGAGATAAGGTGGCGGGATTTTGCCATCTTCCCTTGTCAGCCCCGCCAATGCAGAAAATGCGATCCGCCGGATACGGGCATGGGAATAGCGTTTGGTTTTTACGAGGCTGTAAAGACCGTCCAGAGTAGTCGCGGCGCGGACGGCCTGCTCAATCCGATATTCTAACCCTTCCGAAATGTCGGGAAGCCGGGCCAGCTCCTCTGTCGACATCCGGCGCAGCTGGCCTAGGGTGAGAAGCTCTGCGGCCTCTTGGGAGATGGGCATGAGACCGTTTTTTAGCGCCTGCTGGTAGAGAGAGAAGGCTTTTTCTGGAACAAAGCCTACCAGAGCGCTAACTTCCCCTTGGGAAAGGAAGCCGCGCAGATAGGAGGCGCTGGCAAAAGAGCCGGAAGGATGCTTGCTGTCATGTTCGGCCCCGGCTCGCAGCGGGGAAACAGGACGCATTTTACTGTTTTGAGAGAGCAACTGCTTGCAGTATTCTATCCCCAGGATGTTATTGGGCTGAGAGAGAAGAGAGGCGGTTTCCAATCCAGCTAAATCCGCTACCGCTTTCTGCCTGGCAGAGGCAAAGGACAGCCCCTGGGCCAGGTGTTTGGACAGAGCTTTTCCAAATTCAGGAGATAGGAGGAGTTGGGCGCAGGCTGAGAGAGAAGCTGCATTTCCACACTCACTGCCAAAGGCCAGGGTATCCACACAGCCTAAAGCAGAGAGGGAAGCTACTCCACCGCAGGCGAAAATTTCAGCGGTGGCAAGGGCGTAAGGGAGGGGCAGCTCCAAAACAAGGTCCACGCCACAGAGCAGGGCTGCCCGTGTACGGACCATCTTTTCTAATACAGCACACTCTCCCCGCTGGACAAAGTTGCCGCTCATGATGGCGACAACATGGGTGTATCCCGACTCCCGCAAGGTATGGCAGAGGTAGGCATGGCCATTGTGGAAGGGGTGAAATTCCGCAATGACAGCGGCAACTTTCATCTGAGAGGCCTCCTTATGTCCCTGTAGGGATGAAAAATGTAAAAGAAACGGATAAATCCCGAAAAAAACGGGGGAAACTGCATATTTATTCTTGTATTTTTGAACTTAATGTAATAATATATAAATATATGAGCCTGTGTCAAGAATGGCGGTGATTTTACCGCCGTTTCTTCATTTGGCAAGGGCGTTCCGGTGAGCCCGGAGTGAGTCTTGGAAGAAAGCCGGAATTTGCCGGCGCAAAATATGGAGGTTAGGATTACGTTATGAAGATTCTGGTTATCAATGCGGGCAGCTCATCGCTGAAATATCAGCTGATTGATATGGACGGCGAGCATGTGCTGGCAAAGGGCAACTGTGAGAGAATCGGTGTGGATGGACTGATTACCCATACCACCGCTGACGGCAAGAAAATCAAGATTGAGCGGGCATTTCCCTCCCATAAAGAGGCATTCCTGGCAGTCATTGAAATGTTGACCACCGGTGAGGGCAAGGTCATCAACGACATGAAGGAAATTTCCGCCATTGGCCATCGTGTTCTCCACGGCAGCGAGGTCTACAAGGTATCCACCAAGATTACCGATAAGGTAATTGAAGATATTGCGGCCTTTAAAGACCTGGGTCCTCTTCACAATCCGCCTCAAGCTGTTGCTATGAAGGCATGTCAGGATGTATTCGGCAAAGATACTCCCATGGTGGCCGTATTTGATACCTCTTTCCATCAGACCATGCCGGAAAAGGCATATATCTTCGGCATTCCCTATGAGTACTATGAGAAATATCACATCCGCCGTTATGGTTTCCATGGCACCAGCCATCGTTATGTGAGCATGCGCTATGGCCAGATCAAAGGCAAGGTAGAAGGCACCAAAATTGTCACCTGTCATCTGGGCAATGGCTCTTCCATCACCGCCATCAAGGATGGAAAATGTATGGATACCTCCATGGGCTTTACCCCTCTGGATGGCATCATCATGGGCACCCGCTCCGGCGGTGTAGATCCTTCTGTACTGACCTTCATTGCAGAAAAAGAGAACATCAGTCCTTCGGAAATGAGCGATTTGCTCAATAAGAAATCCGGCTTCCTGGGTATTTCTGGACTTTCTTCCGACGCCAGAGACCTTGTCAATGCTTCCCATGAGGGCAACCATCGGGCAAAACTGGCCTGTGACATTGTCCGCTATCAGATTAAGAAGTTCATCGGTGCTTACGCGGCGGCGATGGGCGGCCTGGATGCGGTTATCTTCACCGGCGGCATCGGAGAAAATTCCGGCGAGCTGAGAGAGGAAGTCTGCGAGGGCCTGGAGTTTCTGGGTATCGAGCTGGACAAAGAGCTCAACGCGAAGACCCGCGGCGAGGAGAAACTGATTTCTACCGGCAAAACCGAGGTCTGGATCATCCCCACCAACGAGGAGCTGCTGATTGCTCGGGACACGAAAGAAATTATTGAAAAATAAGAGACGAAAGAGCGGGGGCGCTGAGGCGCTCCCCTTTTTGTCTGTATGGAGAAAAGCAGGGCTCTGTTTTCATTTTCCTTGTGAAACTCTTGACAGAAAGAACAACTGGTTCTATAATAAAGACAAATTTAACAGTCTGTTTCAGGGCGAGGTGAAATCCCTCACCGGCGGTGACCAGCTTGGTGCTGGAAGTCCGCGAACTCCAGATAGGAGCCGATTTGGTGCAATTCCAAAACCGACGGTATAGTCCGGATGAAAGAAACGACGGCAGTGAGCTGATAGTTCGCCTATGGCGCATGGAATACCATGCATCCTAGGCGTTTTTTTATTGCTCTTGTCAAGATTTCCCCCAAACAGACCTCTCAAATTCATTTTTGGAGGTAGTTTTTATGAAAGTCAGTACCAAAAAGATGGCTGTCATGGCCATGCTGGCGGCAGTTTCTGTCCTGCTGGTCCTTATCCACATTCCCTTCCCGCCTGCGCCCTTCCTGGAATATGATCCAGCAGATATCCCTATCCTGATCGGCACCTTTGCTTATGGTCCGACGGCGGGCATCATTATTACGGTGGTCGTTTCTATTATCCAAGGCTTCACCCTCAGCGCTAGCAGCGGTATCATCGGTATTGTCATGCATATTTTGGCCACAGGCAGCTTTGCCCTGGTGGCGGGACTGATTTATCAAAGAAAAAAGACGAGAAAATCTGCTATTTTGGCCTTGGGACTTGGGGTTATTACCATGACGGTGATGATGGCTTTGATGAACCTAATCTTCACACCCATTTTCATGGGAACCCCGGTAGAGACGGTAGCGGGAATGCTCCTTCCTATCATCATCCCCTTTAACCTGATGAAAGCGGCAATCAACGCGGTGGCTACCCTGCTCCTCTACAAAGCGGTCAGCCGTTTTATTAAGGAGGATAGGCCAGAAATCTCTACGAAAAAGGTCGCATCTATTGACACCCAGGTGAAAAAGGGCTAAAATAGAGCCAATATAAAAAAAACAACATAGCCTTATCAAGAGTGGCGGAGGGAACAGGCCCGATGATGCCCGGCAACCTGCAATGAAATGCGTAAGGTGCCAATTCCTGCGGCTTTGACCGGAGATGAGGAAAACATGTCCACAGCGCGCCCGGTCATTTGACCGGGCGCTTCTTACTGTCAAGACCCAAAAGGAGTGCCTGTTTAGTACAGGCGCAAATGAAAGATAAGGCTGCATCCAGAAAGGAAGGTAAACATGGCAAAATACCTCTTTACATCTGAATCTGTCACCGAAGGGCACCCTGATAAAATCTGTGACCAAATTTCTGATGCGGTCCTCGATTCCATCCTCGCCCAGGATCCAGACGGCCGAGTGGCCTGCGAGACAGCTGTGACCACCGGCATGGTCATGGTTATGGGGGAGATTTCCACCTCCTGCTATGTGGATATCCCTAAAATTGTACGGCAGGTGATCGGGGAAATCGGATATGACCGGGCAAAATATGGCTTTGACGCCGACACCTGCGCGGTGTTGACCTGCATTGACGAACAGTCTTCTGATATTGCTCTGGGGGTGGACAAAGCCCTGGAAGCAAAGTCCGGCAGTGCTTCTGATGCTGATGAAACCGGCGCGGGAGACCAAGGCATGATGTTTGGCTTTGCCTGCGATGAAACTCCGGAGCTGATGCCTCTGCCTATTTCTCTGGCCCATAAGCTGGCATATCAGTTGACCAGGATCCGGAAGGAAAACAGAGTTTCTTATCTACGGCCGGATGGCAAGACCCAGGTGACAGTAGAATATGAAGATGGCATTCCCAAACGGGTGGATACCATTGTCATTTCTACCCAGCACAGCCCCAATATTTCTCTGGAAACCATCCGGCAGGATATGATCGAACAGGTAATACGTCCGGTGGTGCCGGTACGTCTCTTGGATGAAAATACAAAGATTTTGGTCAATCCTACCGGCCGCTTTGTAGTGGGAGGTCCTCAGGGTGACTCGGGCCTTACCGGCCGCAAGATTATTGTAGATACCTATGGCGGATATGCCCGGCACGGCGGCGGCGCTTTTTCCGGAAAAGATCCGACCAAGGTGGACAGAAGCGGCGCTTATGCCGCACGCTATGTAGCCAAGAATATCGTGGCAGCGGGACTAGCCAAAAAGTGTGAAATTGAGCTTGCTTATGCCATCGGTGTGGCAAAACCCGTCTCGGTCATGGTGGATACCTATGGCACGGGATCCTATCCTGATGAGGAGCTGGCGAAAGCCGTCGAAAAGGTCTTTGACCTGCGGCCGGCAGCCATCATCCGTGACCTGGATCTGAGAAAGCCGATTTATAAGAAGCTTGCCGCATATGGGCATATGGGCAGAGAGGATCTGCATGTCAAATTCGAGGAGACGGATAAAGTAGACGCTTTAAAGGCTTATTTTGCATAACAGACTTTTCAAAAAAGGAAGGGGAAACTGATATTTCCCCTTCCTTTTTGATGCTTTTCACCATCTTTTTGTCCCAGACATACCATGGGGTGAGGTGATGAAAATGAGTACGGTCTGGCTGATCGCTATCGGGTTTTTAACCCTGATAGGGATAATTGAGGTCATAGAGATGATCAAGCGCTGGGTGATGCGGGGAAAAAACCAGGGCCAGTTTCTGATCTGTGTACCGGTGGGTGGAGAAGACCCTGCCCTGGAATACAAAATCCGCAGTTTGGTCCAGAGGATGAACGAAAGCGATTTCGCGGCCGGAGAGCCGGTATATCTGGTGGATGTGGGAATGGATGGCTACGCCATGGAAATCTGCCGGCGCATGGGAGAACAATACCAGCAAATCCATGTTTGTAACAGCGGGCAGCTCAAAGCTTTGATGGAGTCGGGTTTGATTTGCAAAGAGCAGGGGAATGAGATATAATAAACATAGAAATTACAAGGTCCTGGAGGCCGCGCTTCCAGGGCCGTTTCCATTGGCGGAGAAAATGGCAACGGAGGCAGAAAATGCAGGAGAGGGAACTGACAACGCTGGAAGGCTCGGTGGAAGATATCATATTTGCAAGTGATGAGACCGGCTTCACTGTGCTGGAACTCAATACCGGGGAAGAGCTTGTTACAGTAGTCGGTCAGATGGTGGAGGTAAGCGAAGGGGAACAGCTGCGTCTGGTAGGAGAATATGTCTCCCACCCCACCTATGGCCTACAGTTTAAGGCGTCTCTCTGTGAAAGGAGCCTTCCCGCCACCGCCAATGCCATCTATAAATATTTAAGCTCCGGGGCGGTCAAGGGGATCGGCCCTGTCATTGCCAAACGGATGGTGGACGCCTTCGGGGATGAGACGCTGGATATTATGTCGGAGCATCCGGAGCGGCTGACCGAGATCAAGGGCTTGACTCCCAAAAAGATAGAATCCATCGGACAGGAACTCAAACGGGTATTTGGAGTGCGCAGTGTCATGATGTTCCTCAGCCGGTTTGGCATCGCTCCCATGGTGGCGGTGAAAATCTGGCGGAAATGGGGAGCCGTCGGTGTGGATGTCATCAAGGCAAACCCCTATGCCCTATGCGCTTATGACATTGGCCTGGACTTTTCTGAGGCCGATGAAATCGCCCGGACCTTGGACTTTGATTCCGACGATACCCTGCGCATCCGGGCAGGGATTGTCTATGTCCTTTCCCACAATCTGCAAAATGGACATACCTGTCTGCCTAAGGACAAGCTCATCGCGGCTGCTGCCCAGCTGTTGGATGTTGGCAGCGATGAGGTGGAAAGCGCTATGGTCCTGTCTTTGGAGGAAAACGAGCTGGTGGAGGAAATGCTGGGAGACCGGGTGTTTCTTTATCTGCCGGAGCTCTATGGCGCGGAGCGATACATTGCCGGCCGGCTGGTCATGAATATGCGGTTGCTGACAGCGCCGGAACGCAAGCGAGAGGGGGATATTCACAAACTGGAGCAGCGCAAGGGGATTTCCTATGCTGTCCAGCAGAAAAAGGCCATTACCCAGGCCATGGTCAGTGGCGTTTTTATCCTGACAGGCGGGCCGGGTACCGGAAAAACCACCACCCTTAACGCCATCATTGATCTATTTGAGGAACAGGGGGACACAGTGGCCCTCTGCGCACCCACCGGACGGGCCGCTAAACGTCTGACGGAATTGACCGGCCGGGAAGCAAAAACCATCCACCGCCTGTTGGAGGTGGACTTTACCGACCCTGGATCCCGGAGCATGGTGAAATTTAAGCGGGGAGAGAAAAATCCGCTGAAAGCAGATGTGATTATTGTGGATGAAATGTCCATGGTGGATACCCTGCTCTTTGAAGCCCTCCTCCGCGCTATGAAACTTTCGGCAAAGCTGATTCTGGTGGGGGACAGTGACCAGCTTCCGTCTGTGGGAGCAGGAAACGTCCTCAAATCCCTCATTGACAGCGACTGCGTCCCCTATGTGCGGCTGGACGAAATTTTCCGCCAGGCCGCTCAGAGCCTGATTGTCACCAACGCACATGCCATTGTGGGGGGAGAAGAGCCGGAGCTTTCTCAGCGGGACAACGACTTTTTCTTTATGGAAAGCCACAGTTATACAAAGACGGCCCAGATGGTGGCGGATCTGTGCGCACGGCGGCTGCCAGGTACCTATGGATTTTCCCCTCTATGGGATATCCAGGTGCTGGTACCCTCCCGCAAGGGGGAACTGGGTACCATGGAACTCAACCGTCGTCTCCAGGAGACCCTCAATCCCCCCTCCCCTGATAAGGCGGAATTCGTTTTTAACGGCATCACCTACCGGGAGGGAGACAAGGTGATGCAGATCCGCAATAATTATGATATGGTCTGGACCCGGGATAATGGAGAGAATGGAAGCGGCGTCTATAATGGAGACATTGGCCAGGTGGTCAAAATTGACCGGGGCAGCCGTATGATGCAGCTGCGCTTTGAGGATCGAAGCTGTTCCTATTCTTTTGATGGGGCAAACGAGCTGGAATTGGCTTACGCTGTTACCGTTCATAAAAGCCAGGGCAGCGAGTTTGAAGCAGTGATCCTTCCTTTGATGCACCCGACCCGGCGGCTTTACTTCCGCAATCTTTTTTATACGGCGGTGACGCGGGCAAAAAAGCTGCTGATTATTGTGGGCCCCAGAAGCGCAGTCAAATTTATGGTAGAAAACAATAAGAAAACACTGCGGTATTCGGGCCTGAAGGAGTTTATCCAGTGGGAAGTGGAGCAGCAGGAGGGGTAGAAAATGAACGGGGCAATCGAGCGGCTGTTGTCGGTTCTGTTCTGTAAGCGATGCGCTATCTGCGGCAGGATCATCGGGCAGGAGGAAGAAATCTGCTCCTTGTGCCGCGCCGATCTCCCCACCATCGGCAGCAATATTTGCCCCTTTTGCGGGAGAGATCGGGCAAACTGTGTCTGCGAGGGGGATGAATTTGCCTTTGACGGTGCGGCCGCCCCTTTTTACTATGGAGGGAAGGCACGGCACCTGATCCATCAGTTAAAATTTTACGGCCAACGGGAGCTGACACCATTGCTGGCCGTTTTCATGGAGACAAGGGTAAAAGAGGCCTTTCCCTCTGAGCAGTTTGACCTGATTGTCCCAGTACCCATGCACAGGTCAGAACGGCGGGAACGGGAGTATAACCACAGCGCCCTATTGGGAAAAGAACTTTCCCGGAGACTTGGCATTCCGCTCAGAGAAAAAGCCATCACCAAGGTGCGGGAAACCAAACGCCAGCGGGGCCTGCCTGCTGGGGAGCGGCGCACCAACCTGTCCGGTGCTTTTTCGGCTTGCTTGCCGGACTGGGCCAAGACAATTTTGCTGGTGGATGACGTGCTGACCACAGGCTCCACAGCGGGGGAGTGCGCCAAGGCGCTGAAGAAGGCGGGCGCCCAGCAGGTCTACTGCATAACCTGTGCCGCTACTGTGTTGGAACATGGAAATGGGACAAAAGAAAATCTTTGAGTCCCCAACCATCGTTCAGGAAATTTACTTGAAAAAACAAAAAAAACTACATATAATAATGGATTGAATATAAACGTTTAAAGATTTCATATAGAGAATAGGGGGACATAACGTGTCATCAATGGATATCGGTATCGACCTTGGAACTACAACAGTCATCATCTATTTTAAGGATAAGGGCGCAGTGCTCAGCGAACCGTCTGTAGTGGCAATCAATCGGAAAACAGATGAAGTAGTGGCGGTGGGAGAAGAAGCCTACCGCATGTTGGGAAAGGCGCCGGACAGGCTGCAGGTCATCAAGCCCATGAGTGATGGTGTCATTTCCGACTATGCGGCTACGGAGGTTATGATTAAATTTTTTCTCCACAAGGTCTTTGGAAACAGCATTATAAAACCTCGGGTGAGCATTTGCGTACCCTCCCAAATTACAGGGGTGGAGTCCAAAGCCGTGGTGGATTCTGCCGCCACTGCTGGAGCGCGGAAGGTCTATTTAATTGAAGAGCCGGTTGCGGCTGCCTTGGGAGCGGGACTGGATATTACAAAACCAAACGGCAACATGATTGTAGACATTGGCGGTGGAACTACCGACATAGCGGTCCTTTCCTTAAATGGAATTGTCACCAAGCAATCGATTAAGGTTGCGGGCAACAAGATGGATGATGCAATCATCAGACATATGAAAGATTATCACAACCTGCTCATTGGCGAGCAGACGGCGCGGCACATCAAAACAGAAGTGGGCTGCGCCTATCCCCGTGAGGACAGCAAGTCGGTCGCTGTTAGGGGAAGAAATCTGCTCACCGGTCTTCCACAGATGATCGACATCGGCTGGAAGGAAATTTACGGAGCTATCAAAGATCACGTCTCGGAGATCATCCTCAGTGTCCAACAGGTCATTGAGCGGACCCCCCCAGAGCTAGTCGGAGATGTTTACAGTAACGGTATTGTGATGACGGGCGGCGGTTCCTTGCTCTATGGCATGGATACCCTCATTACCGAGCAGACCAAGATCAAGGCACGGGTGGCGGAAGATCCGGTCAACTGTGTGGCCAAAGGAACAGCCATGTCCTTTGATTATCTGGATAAGCTTTACGATGGCTTTGTGGATACAGGAATCAAAATGAAGTAGAAAAAAGCAGCCTACAGGCTGCTTTTTTTATTTTTATGCAAAAATTCTAAGGCCGATAATTTTGCCAGTGTTGGACAAAATAATGCCAGGCTGTTCATTTGAGCCAGGAAGGAGTAGGTGCGTTTTGTCTAAGCTAAGTGAGAAAGAATTGGCCATGCTAGAGGATCAGCTTGGATATGAACAGGTGCTTGTCAAAAAATATAAAGCTTATGCCCAGGCCACCGATGACCCGCAGGTCAAGTCAAAATGTGAGCAGATTGCCGCTGCCCATCTCAACCACTATGAGAAGCTGGCAAAGAACCTGCAAAGTTAGGAGGACGTCATGAAAAGACTAGACGAGATAGGAATGAGCGACAAAGACAGGATGAGTGATGCTCTGGCCTCCCAGAAATTCATTACTTGTCTCTATAATACCGGTGCCAATGAATGCGAGCATATGGAGCTGAAAAGTGATATTATGGGGATACTCCACGAGGAACACCAAATCCAGCAGGATATTTTCGATGATATGAAAAAAAGAGGCTGGTACGAGAGCAGAGAAGCTGACCCGGAAAAGCTGGAACAGGCTAGGAAAAAATATCTGGGGAAATAGAATAGGCCGGCTGGAATGATCAGCCGGCCTATTCTATTTCGAGAATTTTTCCAACGAATCATGTTTAATATGCATATCCACCTGGTTAAAGGGAATTTCAATTTGATTTTTATCGAATTCTTTCTTTACCTGTTCATACAGGTCGAAATTAAGGTCCCAATAGTGCTTGCTTTCCACCCAGACCCGACAGGCAATATCTACCGAATTAGCGGAATGAGAGCAGACGCGGATCATAGGTTCAGGATCCTTCAAAGCCAAGGAATTATTTTCTACAATCTGACGTAAAATCCCTTTGGCTTTTTCTAGATCGGTGTCATAACTGACAGAAAAGATGAGATCCAGCCGGCGTTTTTCCTCGGCAGAATAGTTGACGATGGTAGCATTACAGGCTTGCCCGTTGGGAACAAAGATCCGTTTGTTATCCGGTGTGTTCAAACGGGTATAAACAAGGCCGATTTCACAAACGGTACCAGAGACCGCCTGATCCTCTACCTCAATATAGTCCCCAAGGGTAAAGGGACGGGAAAAGAGAATCAGAATACCGCCGGCGACATTCTTGAGACTGTCCTGAAGGGCGAGGGAAATAGCGAGGCCCGCGCTTCCGAGGACGGTGACGAAGGTAGCGGTGGGGATGCCTAAGGTACTGGCTACTGTAATTAGCAGTAGAATCAATAGGACAATATGCAGGACGGATTGAATAAATCCGTGGAGAGTCACATCCAGCCGGCTTTTTTTAAGGCCCTTGGCAATCAACTTCATCAAGATTTTTATAATGACATATCCCACTGCCAATACGATGAGAGCAGTGACTAAGGTAGGAAGAAAATCTACCAGTTTATCTACAAACTGAGACCACATGGTCGACAGCTTGGAGGTATCTTGTGTCACCGTTTCCACGATTTTTTCTGCGGTGTCTTCCATAATCTTACCTCCCATGATAGTGATAGACGCCCTCACTTTTTGCAAGGCGTCAAAGATTATTTCATATGAGCATTATAATGGGAAAAAAGAACAAAAGCAAACACTTTTCGTCAAAATTGAAGGGTAAGAGATGAATTTTTAAGAAAGTGTTGATTTTATGGATAGGACGTATTACTCTATAAAAAGGCCTGAGAAATATTTAGCCAAATTTTGCTCCCCATATTTAGTTTATTCTCGCAGCGATAAACTCAATTGGCAAGAATCAGGTACGTCCTGTTAGAAAGACAGCGTGCCTAGAATTAAAGGAGGACGCCGAATGCCATCATTTTATCGAGTGAAAGACGATTTGCTGAAAGGACGCTATGATTCTATATTTTCAGCTCTATATTCGCCCGATACAGTAGAGCGCCAGGTGAAAAGGTACCTAGCTGCCCTAGAACGATTTGCCAATCTTTACGGAGATGAGCGAGAAGTTTTTCTTTTTAGCGCTCCTGGGAGAACTGAGATTGGAGGCAACCATACAGACCATCAATGTGGCAGGGTTTTGGCGGCAGCGGTCAATTTGGATATGATTGCCGTGGTTTCCCCCAACACGGACCATCTAGTGCGGCTGAAATCCCATGGGTACAATATGGACACTGTTTCAATTGATGAACTGGAATTCCAGCAAACCGAATCAGGTACATCGGCATCTATTATTCGAGGAATACTTGCTAGGTTCAAAGAATTGGGACACCATATCAGTGGATTTGATGCCTATACTACTTCCGATGTATTAAAAGGCTCAGGGCTTTCCTCTTCAGCCGCTTATGAGGTGATGATCGGTACCATCCTTAACCATTTGTACAATGGGGGAAGACTTGGCCCTGTTGAGATCGCCAAAATCGGAAAATTTGCAGAAAATGCCTACTTTAAAAAACCTTGCGGCCTGATGGACCAAACAGCCTGTGCTATGGGCGGATTTGTTGCCATTGATTTTAAAGATCCTGAAAAGCCCTTGATTGAGAAAATCAAAGTGGATTTTTCAAAATATCATCATGACTTGTTTATCGTGGATACAGGGGATAGCCACGAGGATCTAACCCAGGAATATGCCCAGGTGATTTCAGAAATGGGAGAGGTGGCGCGGGCATTCGGGAAAAAGGTGTTGAGGGAAGTAGATTTTTGTACCTTTGCCGATTCAATTTACGACTTTCAGGTGGTATTGCGCCAAAAGCTCAGTGACAGAGCGATATTGAGAGCGCTGCACTTTTTCGGTGAAAATGAAAGGGTAGAAAAGCAGGCGCAAGCCCTTAAAGAGGGAGACTTTGAACGCTTTAAAACACTGGTAATTGAATCAGGATATTCCTCTTTTATGCGGTTGCAAAATGTTTTTATTGGGTCTAAACCACAGCGTCAGGGACTCAGCCTTGCCTTGGCTATTTCCGAAGACCTGCTTAAGGGTCGCGGAGCTTGGAGAGTTCACGGAGGTGGATTCGCAGGAACGATGCAGGCGTATGTTCCGGAAGATTTGAGCAGAAACTATAAAGTAGTGATGCAGCAAACTTTGGGAACAGGGTGTTGTCATGTCCTTACTATCCGTAGTCAAGGGGCAATGATGGTCCTTCCTCAGGAATTGGCATAAAGGGAAAATAAAATTTGGCAATAATTTAACAAACTGGGGTAGATATTTCGTGTAAAAATGATGGGATTCATCATTGAAAAAAAAGGAAAATTATTATATAATAAAACTTGATATCGTTTTAAAATAGATAAGGATTTTTAAGAAATCTTCTGTCTGTTTTGGCGGAAATTTTAAGCCAAGGAGATTGATGCATATGGATTGGAATTTGGCGTTATCGGTTATTTTAAGTGGTACAGTAATTGTATTCATTGCTCTTGTTATCCTCATCATTGCGGTTCTTTTGGTTGGAAAGATTATGACATCGGTCCAAGGTAAGGAAACTCCTAATAAGACGCAGAAAAATGAAAAGAAAGAGGTTACAACCAAAGCGGTTCCCAATCCTCCTCAGCTGATGAAGGTGGAACAGGGGATTCCCGGCGAGGTGGTTGCGGCAATTTCTGCGGCTGTGGCGAGTATGATGGGCGGTTCGTCCAATTATTCCATTAAAAGTGTCAAAAGAGCCCGAGAGGCCCGTCCTGTTTGGAGCTTGGCAGGTATGATGGAAAACACGAAGCCTTTCTAGGAATGTTAAAAGAATTTTGAGTTTGATTGTGAAAGGACGGGGATTTATCTCATGGAAATCTTAGCAACGTTTTGGCAATCGTTGCAGGATATGGCATTAGAATCTGGTTTTGCTCAGTTCTTTATTGGTGACGGATGGAAATATGCTGTCATGATTGCCATTGCCTGTGTCTTGTTGTACTTGGCAATTGTAAAAAAATTCGAACCACTGCTTTTGCTGCCGATTGCGTTTGGTATCCTTTTGGCAAATCTGCCGTTGGCAGATCTTGGCGCCCATGATTCAGGTGGCCTTCTCTCTTATTTGTATTTTGGTGTAGAGAATGTAATATATCCGCCGCTTATTTTCTTGGGTGTCGGCGCGATGACGGATTTTGGTCCTCTGATCGCGAACCCCAAAAGCTTTTTGTTGGGTGCTGCGGCACAGATTGGTATCTTCCTTACCTTCTTAGGCGCTCTTCTGCTCGGATTTACTCCCGCTGAAGCTGGTGCTATCGGCATCATCGGCGGCGCTGACGGACCTACCGCAATTTACGTTACCTCCAAGTTGGCGTCTCACCTGTTAGGCCCCATCGCTATAGCGGCGTACTCCTATATGGCGTTGGTACCCATTATCCAGCCGCCAATCATGAAGCTATTGACCACCAAAAAAGAGCGTATGGTTGTAATGGAGCAGCTTCGTCCGGTATCCAAGACAGAGAAGATTCTGTTCCCCATCTTTGTTACCTTGGTTGTATCCCTGATGGTGCCTATGGCAGCGCCCCTTCTTGGTATGCTGATGTTGGGCAACCTCTTAAGAGAATCTGGTGTTTGCCAGAGGCTTTCTAACACAGCTCAGAATGAGCTGATGAATATTGTCACGATTTTCTTAGGCATTTCTGTTGGATCTACAGCTTCTGCGGATACCTTCTTAAATATGCAGACTCTGGGCATTATCGTTCTTGGCCTGATTTCCTTTGCTTGCGGCACAGCTTGCGGTGTCCTCTTTGGTAAAATTATGTATAAGGCAACAGGCGGGAAGGTCAATCCCCTCATCGGCTCTGCTGGTGTATCGGCTGTTCCTATGGCTGCCCGTGTTTCCCAAAAGGTTGGCCAGGCAGACAATCCTGGGAACTTCCTGCTCATGCACGCCATGGGCCCCAATGTCGCTGGCGTTATCGGTTCGGCAGTGGCGGCTGGCGTTCTGTTGAGCATCCTTGCATAAATTGCAATTTCAAAAACGGCACGTTTTTCCGTGCCGTTTTTTCTTCGTAAGAACGGATAAAGAGAGGGAATAAGAATGAAATTAAAAAATCCTATGTTGGTAGTAACTGATATAGATAAATCCGTTGAGTTTTATAAAAAAATTTTGGGACTCCATGTTATTATGGATTTTGGAGCAAATAAAACTTTAACAGGCGGTCTAGCTTTACAGACAGTGGAAACATACAAAGAGTTTATCGGTACAAGTGACGTTTCTTTTGGTGGCAACAATTTTGAAATCTACTTTGAGGAAGATGATTTTGATCAGTTCGCTGATAAACTGAAAAGATATGATATCGAATATGTCCATCCTGTGATAGAGCATGCATGGGGACAGCGTGTTGTCCGCTTCTATGACCCAGACAGGCATATAATCGAGGTCGGAGAGAACTTAAAAGTAGTATGCAAACGCTTCTTAGACAGTGGCATGACACCCGAACAGGTTGCAGAACGCATGAGTGTACCCATGAAATTTATAAATGCTTGCATGCGATAAATCACAATTTACGAGGGAGAGACAGCCATGCTTGATAAAATACCGAATGCAGAGGAAATGACTGTTTTAGTCGGGCAATCATTATATGATGTATGGAACAAGTTGTGTGCTTTAATTGAAGAAAAATACGAGATGGAATGCCTGTGGAATAAAGGCGGTAAAGCATGGACTTATGAGTATAAATACCGCCGAGGCGGTAAGACACTTTGCGCGCTATACGCCAGAGAAAATTGTATAGGTTTTATGATTATCTTTGGAAAAGACGAGAGAGCAAAGTTTGAAACAGAACGAAATTATTATTCGCAACAAGCCCAAAAGATCTACGATGAATCGAAAACTTACCGTGATGGCAAATGGGTAATGTTTGAGCCGAAAGATACATCCATGTTTCATGATTTTATGAATTTATTGGCCTTGAAAAGAAAGCCCAACAGGAAGTGAAGAAAATGATTATGAAAAAGGGGGCAGACTTCCTTTGGGAAGGCTGCCCCCTTTAAATATTTTTTATTTCCCTAGGCGGATCATTTGATCGATGGCTCGACGCGCAGCAAGACGGAGATTTTCTTCTATTTCAATCACTTCCCCTCCGGAACCAATCAGCGCCTTATAGACATCTGTCAATGTGGTAATACGCATATCCGGACAGATCAGCTTCTTGGAGAGAAGATAGAAATTGCGTTGAGGATAGCAGAGAGAAAGATAATCCCCTACGCTTTTTTCGGTGCCGATGATCACATCCTCCGATGTGTTTTCACAGTAACGGATAATGTCGGCAGTGGAACCCACCACATCTGCATAACGGAGGGCGTTTCCGGGACATTCGGGATGCATCAGCACCTTACATCCGGGATGCGCCAATTTACAGGACTGTACATCTTCCTCGGTAATTTGGTGGTGTACAGGACAATAACCATCCCATAATACCACCTTTTTTGTCGGGACTTTTTCCCGAATGTAAGAGCCAAGGTTTTGATCGGGGATAAATAGGATGGTTTCTGCATCCAGCCGCTCTACGATTTTCTGGGCGCTGGAGGAGGTTACACAGACATCACTGACCGCCTTGAGTTCCGTTGTTGTGTTAACGTAGGCTACTACGGTGTGATCAGGATGCTCTTTTTTATAGTCGATTACTCGCTGGGGATCGATCTGTTCGGCCATGGGACAGGTGGCATCCGGAGCGGCCAGGATCACTTTTTTTTCGGGGGAGAGGATTTTGACCGTATCAGCCATAAAACGTACTCCGCACATGATGACAGTATCAAAATCTAGGTCCTGGGCTTTTTCACTCAAGGCAAAGGAATCGCCTTTAAGGTCGGCAATCTCCAGAATATCGGTAGATTGATAGCTGTGGGCCAAAATGCCGATGTTTTTTTCCTTCTTTAGTTTTAGAATTTCTTCCTGGAGCTGTGTTATCATCACCTGTCACCTAATCCCCTCAACTGAATTCCTATAATTTTTCTATGAATTTATTGATGCGAAAAATATTATATGATATAATGGGCCAAAAGTCAAGGAAGCCACTATAACAGGGGTGGCAGAGAAGGTGAAGAAATGAAAATTTCAACCAAGGGCAGATATGGCATGCGCCTGATGGTAGAGCTGGGTCTCGCTTATGAAGGAAAACCAGTTTCCCTGCGTGATATTGCAAAGAGACAGGAAATCAGTGAAAAATATTTGGAGCAGATCGTTACCCGTTTGGGAAAGGCGGGGCTGGTCAAAAGTACGCGGGGGGCGCAAGGTGGTTACCGTCTGGAGAGGGAACCCTCCCAGATCACAGTAGGAGATATTCTTCGGGTAACGGAGGGAAGCTTGACCCCGGTAGCCTGTTTGGATGACGACGAATGTCCTCGGCGGGAACGGTGTGTTACCTATTCCGTCTGGTCCCGGGTGCAGGAGGCGGTGACCAGAGTGGTGGATCAAATTACCCTCCAGGAATTGGTGGATGACTATCGCCGGAAAAATGAGGAGTTCTCACCTGTTTGACAGCCGGAGAGAAACAACTTAAAATATATTTTGTAGAATCGTTGGACCAGGTGAATCAAAGGAGGCAGCGGTGGTTCCTATGTATAATCCTCAACTGGATACCTTCATTTGCGTAGTGGATTCCGGCAGTTTTAATAAAGCCGCCGAAAAGCTCTATATTTCCCCGCCAGCGGTCATCAAACAGATCAACCTGCTGGAAGAAAGCCTGGATTTGCAGCTTTTTGTTCGCACCCATCGGGGGCTGGTCTTGACAAATGCGGGAAAATCCCTTTATCAGGACGCGAAATATATCATCCAGTATTGTAAGGATTCTGTGACACGTGCCAAAAATGCTATGCAGGAAAGTGAAAACATTATCCGCATTGGCACTTCACCGATGACACCGGCCCAGGTACTGGTGGATTTGTGGCCCAAGATTCAAAAAAGTTGTCCCAACACAAAGTTTCAGCTGATTCCTTTTGATAATACCCCTGAGAATGCGAGAGAGATCCTGGGAAATCTGGGCCAGAACATCGATGTAGTAGCAGGTATCTTTGATGAGACCATGTTGAATCTGCGACAATGCGCAGGACTGGAGCTTACCAGAGAACCCATCTGCTGCGCGGTTTCTGTTCACCATAGGCTGGCACAAAAGGACAGGCTTTCCATGGAGGATCTATATGGAGAGAAACTGATGCTCATGCGCAGGAATTGGAGCCATTACGTAGATCTGCTCCGGGATGACATTTGGAAGAACCACCCACAAATCCAGATTGTGGATTTCGATTTTTATGATGTAGCGGCATTTAACCAATGCGAGAATAATAACTGTGTCCTCATGGCAGTGGAAAATTGGCGATATGTCCACCCACTGCTCAAGATTCTGCCGGTGGATTGGGGATATACCATACCTTTCGGCCTGCTCCATTCTCCCAATCCATCTCCTACGGTAAAGCGATTTTTGCAGGCTGTGGCAAGGGTAGTAAAAGCGTAAGGTACTGTTAACCTTGTAGTAAATACTCCATAACAAAACGAGACCTCTGTGGAAGTCTCGTTTTTTTTATAATAAAGACAAAGGTAACAGGAAAGAAAGTGACAGAACAATATGAAAAAAACGGTTTTTACCCTTATCCTCCTTTGCCTGCTAATGTGCTGTGCTGGATGTCACACAGGTCAGACAAATTGCAATGGCGGTGACAACGGAACCTCAGGAAATATTTCACAGGAATCTGAAAGAGAGAACACAGCGCAACAGAGTGTAGATGAATATTATACCGTTAACTCCAAAATAACAGATGTCATCAATGACCCGGTTTTTGAAGAATATGGCCGGTTGATCTTTCCCGTTGACAGCGGCTATTACAGCGGGGATACGCTGGGAGAGCTTCGGCTGACCTGGTACAACAACATTGACCCCGATAAGACGGTGGAAATTGTCAATGACCTTAAAGCACGGGCTCAGGCAGGAGAAACGGTGTTTTATGATATTTACACAGAAGAGGAGAAGGCAGAGGATCCGGAAAAAGAGGATACAGGACTATTTTTCTTCAGGGGAGAAGCTGGAAAACAATTTGCTGTATGTAATGCCGGCGGAGGATTTGCCTATGTAGGGGCCATGCAGGATAGTTTTCCTCACGCGTTAGAATTATCAAAGCGCGGATATAACGCCTTTGCGTTAATTTATCGTCCGGGATCCCAGACAGCCTGCGAAGATCTGGCCCGTGCCATCAGCTTTATCTTTGACCATGCGGAGGAATTAGGAGTAGATACAACTTGCTACTCCCTGTGGGGTGGTTCTGCCGGGGCAAGAATGGCAGCCTGGCTGGGATCTTATGGACCGGGAGCCTTCGGGGGAGAGGATCTGCCGCAACCTGGCGCCGTTATCATGCAGTATACAGGCCACTCTGATTATACCGAAAACGACCCACCGACCTTTGCCTGTGTGGGAGAGAACGACGGTATCGCCAGCTGGAGGACAATGCAGCGGAGGATCGACGCCCTAAGTTCTTTGGGCATACCAACAGAGTTTCACCACTATCCTGGCCTTAGCCACGGCTTTGGTCTGGGCACTGGTACAGTAGCTGAGGGCTGGATCGATGATGCTGTGGCTTTCTGGGAAGAGCAAATGTAGGGAGAAAAACAGTCAGAAGTGTATAGGACACGTATCTCCTCTGATTATTGACCATTGGAAACTAGGAAATCCATAAAAAGGAGATTTGTATATGAATAACTTTATCTTTCAAAATGCAACGAAAGTTTATTTTGGCAAGGGATGTGTAAAGGAGTACCTCTCCTGCCTGACAGAACCCTATCACACCATCATGCTGGCCTATGGGGGAGGCTCTATCAAGGCAAACGGTATCTACGATGAGGTAACCAGCATTTTATGGGCTGCGGGGAAAAGGATCGTTGAGTTTTCAGGCATTATGGCAAACCCCACTTATGCAAAGGTGCAAAAGGGCGCAAAACTGGCTCGGGAACAACATGTGGACATGATCCTCGGCGTCGGCGGAGGCAGCGTGATGGACTGTTGTAAGGCGATATCTCTAGCAGCAAAGTATGAGGGGGACATTTGGAATGATTTCTGGGAGAAACCAGGAATCATCGAGGTTAATCCACTCCCCTTAGGCATTATCGTCACAGTGGCGGGAACTGGAAGTGAGTGCAATGGCGGTGCGGTCATTACCAACGAGGAGAAAAAAGTAAAGACTGGAAGGGATTATCCCAAACTCAATCCCAGCTTTGCCCTAATGGATCCCGTCTATACCTATAGTGTGCCGGTCAAGCAGATGGTTTCCGGCGGGTTTGATATCCTCAGCCACATCATGGAAACCTATTTCAGCGAGCCCAATGAGGACAATGTCTCCGACGACATCATGGAAGCTTTGATGAAAAGCGTGATCCGAAATCTGCGTGCCGCCATTGTGAATCCAAAGGATTACACCGCCCGCAGCAATCTGCTGTGGGACTCCACTATGGCGGAGAACCGCATTATTAAAATGGGCAAGCGGTGCGATTTTCAGTGCCACAATATGGAACATCAGCTGGGAGCCTACACCGACTGTAATCACGGCTGCGGCCTGGCGGTGCTCCATCCAGTTTACTACCGGCATATCTACAAAGCGGGCCTGCCCAAATTTGTCCGCTTTGCAATAAATGTGTGGGAAATCGATGGCAATGGGAAAAGCGACGAAGAGCTTGCCCGGGCCGGAGTGGAAGCTCTGGCAGACTTTATCAAAGAGATCGGACTGCCCACCACCCTGCGGGAGCTGGGCGTTACCGATAGAACGCAGCTGCGCGAGATTGCCGATTCCTGCGGCATTTCAGCGGGCAGCTACAGGAAAATGACTCATGAAGAAATTTTGGAAATCTTTAACGAGTGTTTTGAATGAAAGGAGACATTACCATGAAAAAATTAATCGCTTTATTGATGGGATTTGTAATGATACTGGGCCTTGCCTCATGCAGCAGTGAAACACCAGATTCCTCCAGTTCTTCTGCATCTACTTCGACAGCACCCCAGACATCCCAGTCCTCCGAGCCGGAAGAAACTTCTTCTGCCTCCACAAGCAGTGAATCCGTTCAGGAATCGCAGACAGAGGGCGGAAAGACATTGGTTGTATATTTTTCAGCCACCGGAAATACAGAAGGGGCTGCAGGCTACATTGCGGAAGCAACGGGCGGTGACCTGTTTGAACTAGAGCCGGTTGAGCCGTATACCGATGCTGACCTTAACTGGAATGATACAAACAGCCGTGTTGTGTATGAGCATGACAATCCTGATGATCGGGATGTAGAACTTGTGGCCGATACCGTCGAGAATTGGGAAGAATATGACACTGTGTTTATTGGATATCCCATTTGGTGGGGCATTGCGGCCTGGCCGGTAGACACGTTTATCGAAGCCAACGATTTTACCGGAAAAACAGTGATCCCCTTCTGCACCTCTACCAGCTCTGGCCTTGGCGAAAGCGGGCAGCTGTTAGCGGATATGGCCGGAACCGGCAATTGGCTGGAAGGACAGCGCTTCTCCTCCAATGTAAGCGCAGAGGAAGTACAATCCTGGGTGGATGGCCTGGGCCTATAAAAGAAAAGAGGCGCTACTTTTGAAAAAAAACTTGGCCATTCTTTTGGCCTTTATCCTGATACTTGGACTGGCTGCATGCGGAACAACACGGGAGACCTCCTCCTCCCAAGCGGCTGCCCCTTCCTCGGATGGGGCGGGCGCTACCCAGCAGCAAAGCCATTTCAACATTCTTGTTGCCTACGCCCCAGCAAAGGATGGCGATGCCTTAGAGCAAGCGGCCATACTGCTGGGGGAAACGGTAGGCGGCGATCTGTTCCCCATTGAGAAAGAAACGGAGAAAGATTTCTCTACCTACGAATTTGTTTTGCTGGGATTTTCCGCTGAAGACAGTACCCTGCCGGAAACCATACAGAATTTTCTTGGGGAGAATGATTTTGGAGCAAGAACGATTTTCCCCTTTGTAGCTGGAGATGGAAATGATTCCAATGAAATTCTCTCCGCAATTTCACAGCTGCAGCCTGGTGCTCTTTTGGGAGAGACGGTTCTGCTGCTTTCCGAAGACACAGGGGAGGAGGAAATCAAAGCATGGGCCCAGGGACTGGAGCTGTCTGACGAGGAATTTGTTCCTGAGAACGGCGATGGCAATACGGTAGTCACTGCCGCTGTAACTCCCCAGGCTCAACAGGTCCTATATCTGTGGGAGGAAGGCAATGTTCCTGCCACCACAGAGTATACTGTCAACAATGGCAACTACTCAGATGACCCGAATTTCCGACCCTATCTCACCAGCTTCCCGGTACCAGAGGAAACAGAGATCAAGGGTGCAGTCCTGATCTGTCCTGGCGGAGCATTTCAGTTTCGCAGCGACCATCCGGAAGGCATAGATGTAGCGGAAGCCTTAAGCCAGCTTGGATATCAGAGCTTTGTAGTAGACTATCGCTTGCGGCCCTATACCCAACAGGAAGGCGCGTTGGATCTGGCCCGTGCCGTTCGATTTGTTCGGGCCCACGCCAGTGAATATGGCATAGATGAAGAGGACATTGCTGTTATGGGCTTTTCCGCCGGTGGGATCTTAAGCGGCGAGATGCTGCTGAATTTTGATGGGCAGGTCAACGGCACAGCGTTGGATCCAGACTATGTACCGGACGACCTTGACGCTGTTTCTGCCGACGCGTCGGCTTGTGGCATGATCTACTCCTTTTATGGACGGCTGAGCGTTGGAACCACCGATGTAGCATTGCTGCGGTCCGGAAATCTGCCTCCTACTTTTTACTGCTATGGTACCCGTGATCCATTCTATGAGCAGTTTTTGGCCAATGCCGGTGCAGCGGAAGAGGCCGGCGTTTCGGTACAGCGGCTGCAACTCGACAACATGCCTCACGGCTTTGGAGCAGATGGCGGATGGATCCCCACCTACGATCAATGGCTGTCGGGAATCTTTGAAAGCGCTTCAGGCCGAAGCTGACATTCGCTTTGGGAATATAAAAATAAACAGGCAACCCTTCCCGTATCAGTCGGGAGGGGTTTGCCTTTGTTCTTTGCCGCAATCAGAAAGAGGGGTTGTACAAGCTATGGAGGAAAAAACGGAAAAGTATCTATTTGAATCAATGCCGGTGCCGAAAGCGGTGGCAACATTGGCAATTCCCACCATCATTAGTCAGGTAGTAACGATGATCTATAATTTGGCTGATACCATCAGCTGATGGAAAAGGCTTATCAGGAGGGAAAAGTGAAAGCCATCGGCCTTTCTAACTTCACAGTGGAGCAGATTCAGGAGATACTAAAGATCTGTGAGATAAAGCCAACAGTATTGCAGACCGAAGTGCATCCTTACTCTCAAGAAAAGGAATTAAAACAATTTCTTTCCCAAGAGGGGATAGTCATCCAGGCATGGTATCCGCTGGGCCATGGAGACAAAGCGCTTATCCAGGAACCGTTGTTTACTGAACTTGCCCATAAATACGGGAAATCCAATGCTCAGATTATTCTGCGCTGGCATATCCAGGACGGCAACATTGTCATCCCCGGCTCCAAAAACCCGGCACATATTCAGGATAATTTCGCGCTGTTCGACTTTTTCCTCACTCCGGAGGAGATGGAGAAGATCGGTGGCCTGGATCGGCAAAAACGCTATTATACCAGCACCCCAGAAATGCTAAAGAGATATGCGGAGACGATTCCCGCAGTAGATGAACAGAAATAAAAAGGAGTATCTGTCATGAGAAATAATTTTGGAACAGAATCTTGGTTTTTCCCCCTGCCGGTGCTTATTATCGGCACTTATAACGAGGATGGAACCGCTGATGCTATGAATGCGGCCTGGGGCGGACTCTATGATGCCGACAAGGTGGTGCTCTGCCTGAGCGCTGGCCATAAAACCACCAAGAATATTGAGGCCCAGGGCGCTTTTACAATCAGCTTTGCGGACGCCGACCATGTGATCCCTTCTGATTATGTAGGCATGGTCTCCGCCAACACAGAACACAAAAAGATGGAGAAATCTGGCTTTCATACCACAAAATCTTCTTTTATCAATGCCCCCATTCTGGATGAATTGCCTGTAGCGCTAGAATGCAAGTTCCTCAAGTACAGCGAAGATGGAAATATCATCGGTCAAATTGTCAATGTCAGTGTTGATGAAAGTGCCCTAGGAGCAGACGGGAAGATTGACTTCACGAAATTCCGTCCCATATCCTTTGAGCCGGTCCACAGGGCTTATCATGTGCTGGGGGAAAAGGTGGGCAACGCATTCCAAGACGGTGGGACGTTGAAATAATACTTAAAATTGTTCTCGCCAAACAGGCAAAACCGTCGTTATGGAGATCACTAGAATGGCCTATCATCCTATATTGCCGATATTTCGATCCAAGTTACGGAATTTGTTTATGCTTTATAAGCATTGATTGCGATTGGACATAAGCATTAGACATTAGGCCAATTCCTATTTATAATAGGCTTGCAAGGAATTTCATAGATTGAAATATTTGCAGTAGGGGAGAGAAACGTTTTATGGAATATCGGAAGTTGCCTCATGGAAGCGAACAAATCAGTGTGCTTGGTTTTGGTACCAGTTCCATCGGTATGGCTGGGGAGAAGGAAATGGAAGCTACAATCACCATGGCCCTGGAAAATGGGATCAATTATTTCGATTTGGCTTCTGCCGATGGGGCTCCCTTTTCCGCCTTCGGCAGGGTCCTAGCAGGCCAGCGGGAAAAAGCATATTTTCAGATCCACTTCGGCGCCAATTATCAGGGCGGTAAATATAGCTGGACAACGGATTTGGATACGATCAAGCGTTCTATTGATTGGCAGCTTAATGCCCTGAAAACCGATTACATTGACTTCGGATTTCTCCATTGTATTGATGAAGAATCCGATCTGCATCATGCCCTCAAAGGCGGCATCCTGGATTACATATTGAAGCTGAAAGAAGATGGCGTAGTCCGACATATCGGCCTTTCATCCCATACGCCAAGCATCGTGGAGACGGTGCTGGATACGGGAATTCTTGATATGCTGATGTTTAGCATCAATCCGGCCTATGATTATCAGAAAAAAGGGGAATTTGCTATTGGAGATGTGGAGCAGCGACAGAATCTTTACCGGCGTTGTGAGGCCAAAGGCGTCGGGATCTCGGTCATGAAGGCGTTTTCCGGAGGGCAATTGCTCAACGCCAGAACCTCGCCTTTTGGAAGGGCACTGACAGAATACCAATGTATTCAGTATGCGTTGGATAAGCCTGGTGTTTTGACCGTGCTCCCCGGTGTACGCAATCGAAAAGATCTCCAGCGCATTCTCGGCTTTGTAGAGGCGGGATCAGAAGAAAAGGACTATTCGATTCTGGGAACCTTTGCTCCCCAGGAAGCGGCGGGAGTCTGTGTTTATTGTAACCATTGCCAGCCCTGCCCCGCTGGATTGGATGTGGGCCTAATTAATAAATATTACGATCTGGCGCTGGCGGGAGACGAGTTGGCGAAAGATCACTATGCCCATTTGGACACCAAAGCGGGGGATTGTATTGGCTGCGGCCATTGTGATTCCCGTTGTCCTTTTCATGTGGGACAGGTGGACAGGATGCAGACAATCCAGGCCTATTTTGGGGAATAACGAAAGCACTGCTTTACCCCATTTAAGAAATTCTGGATTCTACCTGGGAGATAGACACGAAATACATCATAAGTATGCGGGAGGATATTTTTTCATGAAACCCAAAATGATGCTAAAAATGGGGATAGACTTGATTATGACGGTTCTGTTGTTTTGCCAGATGGCCTATATGCTCATTGGCGAAACGGCCCATGAATGGTTGGGAGCCGCCATGTTTCTGCTGTTTATCCTGCACCATATCCTGAACTGGCGGTGGTATAGGAACTTGATAAAGGGAAGGTATGGCGCTCTTCGGATTTTGCAGACGATTGTGAATGTTCTAGTTTTTGTCTCCATGATTGGCCTGATGGTCAGCGGTGTCATCCTATCCCGAGAGGTGTTTGTATTTCTGCCTATTGACGGCAGTATGAGCTTTGCCCGGACACTGCATATGTTGGCGTCTTATTGGGGCTTCATCCTGATGAGTGTCCATCTCGGCCTGCACTGGGGCATGATCATGGGAATGGTGCGGAAGATGGGCGGAAAGATGAAACCCTCATCTCTTCGCACCTGGATTCTACGGATTCTGGCGCTGGTAATCTGTGGCTTTGGCGTCTATGCTTTCTTTAAACATAATATTGCCGATTATTTGTTCCTGCGCAGTGAATTTGTATTTTTCGATATGGAGCAGCCCCTTGCGCTTTTCTTCGGAGAGTACTTTGCCATGATGACCTTGTGGGCCTGTGTTTCCTACTATGTATCCAAATTGCTCCAGAAATTCTCAGGGAAGAAGCTTCCAAAAGAGTCTGATGTTTAGAGCCAACCAAGGCCTTGCTTTCATTTGAAGGAGCATGGGAAGAAAAAAATTTGGAAATCGAAACCAGTGTGGAAGAGGAAGTTTTTGTGGATACCGATGGGCAGCTGCTCTCTCTGGTTTGGAACAACCTGTTCTCCAACGCCATCAAATTTACGGAGGATAATGGCAAAATAACCCTCTCCCTGACCACGGAGGGAGAAAATGCGGTTGTGCGGGTATCGGATACCGGTTGTGGCATTCCACCAGAAGTAGGACAACATATTTTTGAAAAATTTTACCAGGGTGACACCTCTCATGCGACCCAGGGTAATGGGCTGGGGCTGGCTCTGGTGAAGCGGGTGATGGATATTGTGGGCGGAGATATTTCTGTCAGCAGCCAGGTGGGAAAAGGAAGCACATTTACAGTCAAAATCAGGAGAAAACAAAATGGAGAGGCTTAAAAAAATCGTGCACAGACTGTTATTCCCAGCAACAGCAATTGTGATTCTCAGTGTACCTGTGGCGACAGCAATGCTTCTTTACACCTTTCTTGTCGCTGGAAAGGACAGTCCCATCTCTTATATATCCTATATTGTCTCGGCCTATGCTTTGACCATTGTTTGCCTGAGCCTTACCTCGCTGATTCGAAAAGCAAATCAATGGATCAGAAAAAATCCTTATGTCAGCCGCTATCTAGAAGACATCCCATTTAAGATGCGGATTTCCCTCCATCTATCCCTTGGAATTAACTTTGTATATGCAGGGGTTCACGCGTTTTCGGGAGTCTATTACCATTCCGTATGGCTTGGAACCTTGGCTGCATATTATATTTTTCTAGCTGTCATGCGCTATTTGTTGGTACGGTATGCCCACAAAAGTGGTTTCGGGGAAAATACAATTTCCGAATTAAAACGATATAGGCTGTGTGGAGCTATCCTCATCATGATGAATTTGGCATTGGCCGGCGTGGTAATCTTGGTGCTGTATCAAAATCGGGGTTTTCATTATGCCGGGTCCCTCATTTATGTCATGGCGCTATATACGTTTTATACTACTATTATGGCGATTATCAATGTGGTACGGTATCGGAAATATCAAAGCCCGGTGATGTCGGCCGCGAAGGCTGTCAATTTGGCGGCAGCACTGGTTTCTATGCTGTCCTTGGAGACTGCTATGCTGGCCCAATTTGATAATGGTAGCACGGCTTTTCGCCAGATAATGCTTGGCGCCACAGGAGGAGCTGTATGTGCCATCATTGTAGGGATGGGAAGTTTTATGATAATTCGCTCAACACGAAAGATGAAGAGGTTGCGTGAAGAGAACTTAAAAACATGAATGGTTTTTATAGTGCCATGGTTATCCCATCAAGCAGAAAGGAAGATTGGTTATGGAAAATGGAAAAGACACCTTTTACTATACCTACTCGGCAAAACAACAGGAAGAAATTCAGAATATCCGAAAAAAATATCTGGCCAGAGAAGAAGATAAAATGGAGCTGCTTCGTCGGTTGGACCGCAGTGCGACAAAAAAAGGAGCTATAATTTCGACTGTGCTCGGTGTAGTTAGCTGCCTGCTCCTGGGCGTTGGTATGTGTTGCACTATGGTCTGGATGGACAGATGGTTTGTTCCGGGAATCGTGATAGGCGTCATTGGTATTATAGGTGTGGCTGCGGCCTATCCGCTGTACGCCCGTATTACAAAAAAAGAAAGAGAAAAGCTAGCTCCACAGATTTTAAAACTCACCGAGGAACTTTCAAAATCATAAAAAAAACGGGACAGAAAGAGCATTCTTTCTGTCCCGCTTTTTTGTGGACATCATCATCGATAGAGACTTCGTTACAGGGAGGATTTGCTTTATTCTTCCTCGCTTTTTTCTTTGTTGCGCTTTTTCCGTTTACGGTATAGGTAGAAAATACCAACCGCCACAACGAGAACCACCAAAACAATCACAGCAATATGGGTGTAGTTGTCAAAATATGGCATGGCATTTTCCCAGGCAGTACCCAATGCTGCTCCAATACAAACGAGAATAATGTTCCAAACAGTGCTGCCCAGTGTAGTCAAAAGCAAAAAACTGGGCAGAGGCATCTTTGCAAAACCTGCAGGAATGGAGATAAGGCTTCTTACAATGGGGATGCAGCGGCAGATCAGCACCGCTTTGCCCTGATACCGGTGAAACCATCGCTCTGCTTTTTCAACATGCTCAGGGCGCAGATGTGTGATCTGTCCGAATTTGCCGGCAAATAATTTTTTCAGCCGTTCCGCCTGAAAAATCCTGCCAAATGCATAAAGGACAATAGCACCTAACAGTGACCCGGCCGTTGCAGCCAGAACGGTTCCCGGAATATTCATGGCAGCCGTAACGGTAAGAGCCCCTCCAAATAAAAGGACCGCTTCTGAGGGGATGGGTGGAAAAACGTTCTCAATGAATATTAAAAGGAAGATTCCCCAATACCCAAATTGGTCGACAAACGAAAGCATCCATTCCTGCATTTTCAGTGCTCCTTCCGAAATTTGAAGTGATTTTAAATTCCTGCCATTGCGGGCAACGATTCTAATGCCTGTTACCAGAGAATGACACATAAATAGTCCATTTATTTTGTAGAATTTAGGTTCATGCCATTCCTGGTAACAAATTTATTGTGCGATGTAAAAATTCCAACAAAAGTGTGAAAGAGAACGACAGCGGAAAGATTTGATAAGTATAGCTAGATTACCGACTTGTTCAGATGTGTTCCCAGAGGGCATTATATCATGTATGCACTCTGTAAATATAGACTATCATTGAATTTCTTCCTCAAAATATACATCTGAGGACCTATTCTCCTTTGACGACACTGGACATCCCATAGCAAATTAACTTGGTGGCAGTCTCGATGAGCTCCTCCAAAGAAAGCTTTTTCCCATCGGCTACCCACTGCTGGTAGAGTAAAGTGGAATTTGCCCCATAAAAGGCAAACACCAAGCTCTCCGCATATTCATCAAGGCCAAAGATACCCCGGTTGGTTTCACGACGATAATCCATAATCCGCCGGTTAATTTTTTCCCATACCGGCTGATAGCTGCCGCTGCACATGAGACGCTCATGCAGCAACGGCATGTTGGCCGCGTGTTCGAAAAACAGACGGATCAAATCACGGATATCTTTCATACTGCCGTAGGATACCTTTCGTTTTATAAAGTTCTCAGCAATTTCGTCCTGCAGTTCGGCGAGTAAATCATCCAAACTATTGTAATGAAGGTAAAAGGTTTTTCGGTTGATCTGTGCGCGTTCCGTCAGCTCCTTGATGGTGATCTGGTCATAGTCCATTTCACAGATCATGGACTTGAAAGTGTTGTGAATAGCTTCCCTTGTCTTACGGACTCGCAGGTCTTCCGCTTTTTTCTTTTCCAATAGAAATATTCCCTCCTTTATGCCTCACAAAAAATATTGTGTGGCATAATACGCAAATCTGTTTTTACAGGCCATTGATTTCATATATTACATTTATTATAATGCGAATATGAGGAAAAAGCAACACAAAAGAAATAAATCTAAAGTGTGTATTTATTGTGAATAAAAAGAAAATATAGACTGGGAGGAGACAGTAAATGAAGGTTTTGTTGGTCAATGGAAGTTCCAGACAGAACGGATGTACAGGCGTTGCACTAGCGGAGATTGCCCGCGCGTTGCAGGAGGAAGGAATCGACACAGAGATGTTTTTTATTGGGAATGAGGCAATACCCGACTGTGTCGACTGCCGCAAATGTAGGGAGTCTGGCCGATGTGTTTTCAATGATTCCGTCAATCCATTTGTCGAAAAGGCAAAGCAGGCGGATGGTTTTGTATTTGGCTCCCCAGTTTATTTTGCCCATCCCAGTGCCCGCTTGCTCACCTTTATGGATAGAGCCTTTTATTCCGGTGGCGGTGCGTTTGCGTTTAAACCCGCCGCGGCTGTGTTAAGCGCACGGAGAGCAGGTACAACAGCTTCCTTTGATGTCATCAATAAGTATTTTACCATCTGTTCCATGCCGGTGGTGTCCTCTACCTATTGGAATCATGTATACGGTCAGCAGCCAGAGGAGGTCCAAGAGGACAAAGAAGGGCTGATGACCATGTATAACATCGGGAAGAATATGGCATGGATGCTGAAGTGCATCGCGCTCGGAAAGGAAAACGGACTGCAACATCCGGAGAATCCCAAGGTTTTGACAAACTTTACACGATAGATAAGGAGGTATTGTCTTATGAACGATTTTGTGTACTCTTATCCCACAAAAGTCTATTTTGGCAAGGCGTCTGCCGCAAAAGCGCTGAAAGCAGAGCTGGGGGTAGACGTTAAAACGGTAATGTTGGCCTATGGCGGAGGCTCTATTAAGAAAAATGGCATCTACGATGAGCTGACCAGTATCCTATGGGACGCAGGCAAGAAGATAGTGGAGTTTTCGGGCATTATGTCCAATCCCACCTATGCGAAGGTACAGATGGGAGCAAAACTAGCCCGGGAACAACATGTAGATATGATCCTTGGCGTCGGCGGCGGCAGTGTGATCGACTGCTGCAAGATGGTGGCGGCACAGGCCAAAACGGACAGGGATCTGTGGGAAATGGAGTTTACCCACCATGAATTGCCCTCTGATGCCATCCCCATGGGTGCCATCGTCACGGCTTCCGGTACCGGGGCTGAGATGAACGGAGGCGCCGTCATCACAAATGAAGAGAAAAGAATCAAGACAGGAATGCTGGGTTTTGCACCTCGGTTTGCAGTTCTTGATCCGGCATATACCTTGTATGTCCCCCGGGTGCAGGTGATTTCCGGCGCTTTTGATACCCTGAGCCATGCCCTGGAAACCTATCTGGGCAGTTCCGACAGGGACAATGTCTCCGACGATGTCTCCCTGGCGATTATGCGCAACACCGTTGTCAATATGAGACGTTTGTTATTGGATATCAATGACCTGCAGGCCAGGGGCAACCTCATGTGGGATTCTGCCATGGCGGAAAACGGAATTTTAAAGGTAGGACGTCTCGCCGACTTTCAGGTACATCAGATGGAACATCAGCTTGGCGCCTATACTGACTGCAACCATGGACAGGGATTGGCAGTGATTCAACCCGCCTATTGCCGCCATATGCTACAGGATGCGGAGGAAAAGTTCACTCGTTTTGCCAAGGTGGTATTTGGGGTAGACACCGCTGCGGCGGGAATTGATGCGCTGGCAGATTTTATTAAGGAATGCGGCCTTCCTACCCGTATGAGCGATCTAAAATCCAAGGTGGAAATTACACCGGAGGTACTTCGCCAGGTAGCCGATACCTGTAATATTATCAAATGCAACCCCAGGGAATTGAACCGGCAGGAAATCTATGAAATCTTGACGGAATGCTTATAAGGCCACAGACAGTCGCAAGTTGTTAATTCTAACAGCACAACAGAAAGAGAGGTAGCCACAATGTTAAAGAAAATAGCTGCAATGATGATGGCTGTGGTGATGGTTCTCACCTTACCAGCCTGTGGGACAACTGGTAGAAATGAAAGCTCGTCATCGGGTTCCGATGCCCCCTCGCAAAATACGCCGACAACCACTTTAGCTCCTTCTCAGACAGAGTCTGCCCCCAGCACAGAAAGCCCTACACAATCGGAGGAGGGGAAAGTCTTGGTTGCCTATTTTTCCTGGTCGGGGAACACAAGGGAAATGGCTTCCTATATTGCCGAGCAGACCGGAGGTGATCTGCTGGAAATTCAGCCGGAAACTCCCTATCCCACCGACTATAATCAATGCGGTGAGGTGGCCTTGGCCGAACGGGATAATAATGAGCGGCCGGCCATCGCCAATTTGCCGGAAACCATCGACGAATATGACACCATTTTGATCGGCTATCCCATTTGGTGGCATACCGCGCCTATGATCATTGGCACCTTTCTGGAAAACTATGACCTGACCGGTAAAGAAGTATATCCCTTTACCCAATCTACCTCTATGGATACAGAACAATTTGACAACTCGATTGCCTTCGTGAGAGAGAACGCCGGTGAAGCAACAGTTTATGACGGCTTGTTTGCAAGGCCAACAGATACAGAAGCGATTGACACCTATCTTACAGATAACGGACTTGTGCAGTAAGGAGAAAAATTATGCAAAGACCGAAAGTTGTGATTCATATCTTAAGTGCGCTGGATGGAAAAATTACAGGACCCTTTATGGGGCTGGCCGCAACCCGAACGGCTAATCGGGAATACGCCAGGATCCGCACCGAATACCATGCGGATGCATGGCTTTACGGAACGGTGACCACCAAAGAGTTTACCGATCATCGGAAGCCAATATTGGACGACCAAGACATATCATCCTCCTTGGAGGATTTTATTGCAGACAGGGAAGCGACCCTTTATTATGTGTCGATCGATGCATTGGGAGAGATCGGATGGGAGTCCGGCATATTCCAAAGCCCGGGACGGCCGGATGCACACATCATTGAGGTGCTGACCGAGCAGGCTTCCCCTGCCTATCGGGCCTATTTGCGGAGGCACGGTGTTTCCTATATCTTTGCTGGAGAGAAATCTCTGGATTGTAAAATCGCCTGTGAAAAGTTGTACCGGATGTTTGGCATCCAAACTATGCTGATCTGCGGGGGCGGAGGAATCAATTGGACGTTCCTGCAACAGGGGATGGTAGACGAGCTAAGCCTTCTGCTGGCACCTGCCGCAGATGGCGATCCGGATTCTGTCACCGTGTTCGAGCAATCTCCCTTTCTCTCCAAAAGCTAAACGCCAGGAAAAAAGAAAACAAAGTATTAGACATTGACTTGAAACTGTAGTATCCTTACGTTAATAAAGGAGAAAACTATGTGATGAAATATATTCTTTTTCATGGATGGAGGTAAAAGATGAAGCTTTGGAAATATAAAATGGCTGCAATCATACTGGCTGTAACCTTAGCAGGCTGCGGCGTTCAAACGGCTGATACACCACAAAGAGCGGAAAGAAGCCTCTTTGCCATGAATACATACATGACCTTTACCGCTTACGGCGAGGGTGCGGAGACGGCTTTGCAAAAGTCCGAAGATTTGATCCGGGAAGAGGAGTCCCTTTGGTCTGTCACAGAAGAAGGAAGCGATATTTATCGCGCTAACCACAGCGGGGGGGCAGACAGTCGCTGTCAGCGAAGAGACCGCCGACCTGATTTCTTTTGCACTGGAAATGGCGCAGAAGACCGATGGCGCATTGGATCCCACCATTTATCCAGTGCTCACAGCCTGGGGATTTACTACCGATCATAAGCAGGTCCCCTCCCAGGAACAGATCGCAGAGCTGCAACAAAATGTGGGGTATGAACGCATCCAACTGGACGGTACAAACCTGACGGTTCCCGATGGGATGCAGCTCGACCTGGGCGCTGTAGGCAAAGGCTATACCGCCGATCTGGTCGTAGAACAATTAAAAGAGAATGGAATTGAATCCGCTTTAATCAGTCTGGGAGGGAATATCCAAGCCATTGGTTCCCGGCCGGATGGAAGCGATTGGCAGATCGGCATCCGTGCCCCCTGGGAAAATGGAAATCTAGGTGTGCTGGAAATGAGCGATATGGCGGTGGTAACCTCTGGCGGCTATGAAAACTATTTTGAAGATGAGGATGGCAATATATACTGGCACATTCTCGACCCCGCTACCGGATACCCAGCGGACAGTGGGTTGCAGGCGGCCGTCATCGTTGGCAAAGAGGGAAGGCTGTGTGATGCACTGTCCACCTCTCTATTTGTGATGGGCGCGGAAAAGGCAGAGGAATACTGGAGGGAAAACGGCGGCTTTGACATGATTCTGGTCACCGATGAAAACGAGATTCTTTTGACGGGAGGGATCGCCGACCAATTTACCCTAAACGACGGACGTACCGAGACAATCCGGGTGCTACAGGCATGACAAGGGACCTTCTTTTGGGACTTTGCCCAATGTGCGAGCCCCGCAAGAAAAAATCAGCGGACAGAAGCAAGCTTAGAGGATAAAGATTGTTCTAGGCGATATTCATCTCCAAGTGAAGGCATATGAAAAGACAGAAGCTCAAAAAGTTTCTGTCTTTATTTCATCCTACAAATGGAATAAAAATGCTCAGTGTAAAGAAAAATACCTTGACACGAGGAGAAGAATTAGCTATAATAATGGAGCACAATTGTAAAGAAATCCGCTTTACAGAGCGATGGTAGGAGAACGGATATGGGCAAGGATCTTTCAATTTCCGTATTGTTGGATATATATGGGGATATGCTCACCGAAAAACAGAAAGAGGTCATTGAACTTTATTATAATGAAGACCTTTCTCTAGGGGAGATCTCCGAGCTTTCGGGAATTACCCGCCAAGGTGTCCGAGACTCCATTAAGCGGGGGGAAGCGTTCCTCCAGGAAATGGAGGACAAGCTCCAGTTTGCGCAAAAATTCAAAGAACTGGCCCAGGTTCTCTCCCAGATCAAAGAAACGGCGGAGCAGATGGCCGATCACAATAAACGGTTCTGCTTTTCCCGGGAGATCGCTCAGATGGCGGCGCAGATTTATAATGCGGCTGAAAAATTGGAAGATGACATGCTATCATAGAGTTTTGCAAGGAGGATGAGGCAAGTGGCATTTGAAGGGCTTTCTGAAAAGCTGTCAGCAGCGTTTAAAAAGCTCAGATCAAAGGGAAAACTGACCGAATCCGATATCAAGGAAGCGATGCGGGAAGTGCGTCTGGCCCTTTTAGAGGCTGACGTCAGCTATAAAGTGACCAAGGATTTTGTGTCCAAGGTGTCTGAGCGGGCGGTAGGAGTCCAGGTGTTGGAAAGCCTAACCCCAGCCCAGCAGGTGATCAAAATTGTCAACGAAGAGCTCACCGCCCTCATGGGAAACGAGAGCGCACGGCTCAACTCCCCGGCAAAGCCGCCTGCCATCATTATGATGTGCGGCCTTCAGGGAAGCGGTAAAACTACCCACAGCGCCAAACTTGCGCTGATGCTGAAAAAACAGGGCAGGCGTCCTTTGCTTGTGGCCTGTGACGTCTACCGTCCCGCAGCTATAAAACAGTTGCAGGTGGTGGGAGAAAAAGCCGGTGTTCCGGTCTTTGAAATGGGGACGGAAAACCCGGTAAAAATCGCGAAGAAGGCAGTCAGCCATGCTAAGGATTACGGTAATGATGTGGTGATCCTGGATACCGCCGGCCGACTGCATATTGACGAAACCTTGATGGGAGAGTTACAGGGCATTAAAGATGAGGTAACTCCCACCGACATACTCCTGGTCATCGACTCCATGACCGGTCAGGATGCGGTTAACGTAGCCAAAGCGTTTGACGATGCACTGGGCATTGACGGCGTTATCCTGACCAAGCTGGACGGCGATACCCGTGGCGGTGCGGCCCTCTCGGTGAAGGCAGTTACCGGAAAGCCCATCAAATTTGTGGGCATGGGCGAAAAATTGGAGGATCTGGAGCCTTTCCATCCGGGCCGGATGGCATCCCGTATTTTGGGAATGGGCGATGTCCTCTCCCTGATCGAGAAAGCCCAGGAGCATATCGATGAGAAAAACGCCGAGGAACTGGCGAAGAAACTCAAGGAGAACTCCTTTGATTTAAATGATCTGCTGGTACAGATGCAGCAGCTGAAAAAGATGGGGCCCCTTCAGCAGGTAATGTCCATGCTGCCGGGAGCGTCGAAAGCCATCAAGGATGAGGATGCAGAAAAGGGAGAAGCGCAGCTCAAGCTCATGGAATCCATTATCTACTCCATGACCCCGGCGGAGCGGGAAAATCCTCAGATTATTAACCCCTCCCGCAAAAAAAGGATCGCCGCAGGCTCCGGCACCGATGTGCCAGCGGTGAACCGTCTGCTCAAACAGTTCGATCAGATGCAGAAGATGATGAAACAGTTTGGCGGCGGCGGCAAAAAGGGCAAACGCAGAAGAATGCCCATGATGCCAGGCGGCATGCCCTTTTAATCACGCTATGTTAACGGCGGTGCAAATGCACAGCCGAAACAATATAGAACCAAACATTTTATAGGAGGTGACAGGAATGGCTGTTAAAATAAGACTGCGCAGAATTGGCGCAAAGAAAGCGCCGTTCTACCGTATTGTTGTCGCTGACTCCCGCTATCCTCGGGACGGCAGATTCATTGAAGAGGTCGGCTACTACGATCCCACCAAGGATCCTGCTGTGGTCAAGATTGACGGCGAGAAGGTTACAAAATGGATGTCCAACGGCGCTCAGCCTACAGACACCGTGAAGGCACTGTTGAAGAAAAACGGCGTTCTTTAATCGAAATCGATACTGAGTCTTGGAGGACTACTTATGGATCAACTGCTTGTATCTATTGCGCGCGGCTTGGTAGATGACAAGGATGCAGTCAACGTTACTGTTGACGAACCCAATGAAGAGGGTGTCATTGTCTATCACCTGCATGTTGCGCCAGACGATATGGGTCGGGTTATCGGCAAACAGGGAAGAATCGCCAAGGCAATCCGTACCGTTATGCGTGCGGCTGCCAACCGGCAGGAAACCAAGGTTGCTGTGGAGATCGACTAGTAAAAAGAGGCAGGGGAAGCATGGATATGCTTTCCCTTTTTCTTATCATTGCGACATTCAAGACGTAAAATATAAGGATGGGAGAAGGCCATGGCGAAAAAACAATATCTGGAGACCGGGAAAATTGTCACGACCCACGGCATCAAGGGGGAAGTGAAGGTTTATCCCTGGTGTGACACACCGGAGTTTCTGCTGGACTTTGACGTCTTTTATTTGAATAAAGGGAAAACCCCCATTGAGGTGGAGGACTGTCGGATCCACAAAAATATGGCCATACTAAAACTCAAGGGTGTGGACACGGTGGAAGAGGCGGTGAAATACCGCAACCAGGTACTCTATGTGGACCGGGATGAAATCCTCCTGGAGGAAGGAGAGTATTTTGTCCAGGATCTCATTGGACTGCGGGTTCTAGATGCTGATTCCGGCAAAGAGTATGGGAAGATTGTGGATGTGAGTGAAACCGGCGCCAACGATGTCTATCACATTGCCTTTGCCGATGGGAGTATTAAACTTATCCCTGCGATCAAGGATGTTGTCATTCATACCGATATAGAAGCTGGTGTCATGGAAATTCGGCCGCTCAGGGGGTTGTTTGACGATGAGGATTGATATTGCCACCCTATTTCCTGAAATGTGTGACCGGGTGCTCAACGAGAGCATTATTGGCCGGGCGCGGAGACAAGGACTTTTTGAGGTCCACTGCCACAATATCCGTGACTATACTCTTTCCAAGCAAAAGCGGGTGGATGATGCACCTTACGGTGGCGGCATGGGCATGGTGATGCAGGCTGACCCCATTTACCGTTGTTATGAGCATATCTGGAAACAGATTGGTATGCACCCCCATGTGATCTACCTGACGCCACAGGGCAAGCCTTTTACCCAGCAGAGAGCTATTGAGCTCAAGGAGTTTGACAACATCCTGCTCCTCTGCGGCCATTATGAAGGGGTAGATGAGCGGGTATTGCAGGAGATTGTGGACGAGGAGATTTCCGCCGGAGATTTTGTGCTCACCGGAGGCGAGTTGCCAGCCCTCATGGTAGCCGATTGCATTCTGCGGATGCTGCCTGGCGTTCTTTCCGATGAGGAATGCTTCACCGAGGAAAGCCACTACAATGGCTTGCTGGAATATCCCCAGTATTCCCGCCCAGCGGTATGGCACGGCCGCGCAGTGCCTGACGTGCTTTTAACAGGGCACCATGCCAATATCGCTCAGTGGCGGCGGGAGCGGTCTTTGGAGCGCACGCTGCAAAAGCGCCCTGACATGCTAAAAACAGCACCTTTGGATAAAAAAGATAGGTCCTATCTTAACAAAATCCAGGGAAATGGGGAGAAATAGAAGATGCAAACCAGCACACGTTTTTGATGGTTTTGCATAGAATATCTATAAAAGAAAGCAAAATGGGCTTTGCTGGGCGTGCGGGGCCGGGGGAAAAGGTATGAATTTTGCTTCTTTGGGAAAACTAACAAAGCAGATAAGCGCTTGAACCACATGTACAGGCACTTTTAGCAAATAGTACCTAGGGATTTTGGATGTTCGCACAGCTTTTCCACGAGGAAAGTGTGTAATGTGCCAGTTTTGTTGAAAGAAATATAGTGAGAATAAACAAATGGAGGGCTGAAAATTCGCCCTCATCTGGAAAACAAGCAGAATTTCCCGGAAAAATGAGCGAAAAGCGTTTTTTTGTCGTTGACGCAGAATTTACATATTGTTATAATTAAAACTGCGTTTAACGAAACTAAATTTTCATACATTGGGAGAGTAAAGATATGTTTGTGAAAGATGTTACGGTTCAAAATCAAGTCGGCCTTCACGCACGTCCTGCCACCTTCTTCATCCAGAAAGCTAATGAGTTCAAATCCTCAATCTGGGTGGAGAAAGAAGAGCGCAGAGTCAATGCAAAAAGCTTGCTGGGTGTTCTTTCCCTGGGTATCGTAGGGGGCACCACCATCCGCATCATTGCGGACGGCGCTGACGAGGAGCAGGCTGTAGATGGCCTGGTAAAACTGGTAGAGTCTGGTTTTGCTGAGTAATTGAAAGAAAACTGGTCTGAAATGATGGTGTGGCGCGTTGTGTGAAAACAGCGCGCTTTTCTTTTTGCAGGAGGTGATGAAGTGCAGGAGGAAATTCTGAGCCGCATTAAAAAGAAGGTGAGCGGTCTGCCCCTCTCGCCGGGCGTATACATGATGAAGGACAAACAAGGACATATTATCTATGTGGGAAAGGCGAAGGCGCTGAAAAACCGGGTATCCAGTTATTTTCGGGCCATTGACAACCATCCTCCGAAAGTATATCAGATGGTCCAGCACGTCTATGATTTCGATTATATTGTGGTAGGAAGCGAATATGAAGCTTTGGTGCTGGAATGCAGCCTGATTAAGCAGCATAATCCCAAGTACAACATTCTGCTCAAGGACGACAAGGGCTATCATTATATTAAGGTGGAAAAGAAGCCCTGGGGCAGGATCAGTGAGGTCAAACGGCATCCAGATGACGGCAATGAGTATATTGGCCCCTATCTCAGCGGCTTTGTGGTCAAACAGATGGTGGATGAGACCAACAAAGCTTTTAAGCTTCCTACCTGCAGCCGCCGGTTTCCCCAGGAGATTGGAAAGGGACGTCCCTGTCTCAACAGCCATATCAACCTATGTATTGCCCCCTGCACTGGACGGATCAAGCTGGAAGAATATAACGAAATCCTTGCACAGGCGGTAGACTTTATCAAAGGCGGCAGTGAAAAGTCCATCAAGAATCTGCAGACGATGATGGAAGAGGCGGCGGAAGCGCTGGATTTTGAGAAGGCAGCCCGCCTGCGGGATCGGATCCGAGCCATTGAAAAGATATCCGAGCATCAAAAAGTGGTCTTTTCCAAAGTCAGTGAGCAGGATGTTGTGGCCCTTGCCCAGAATGGCCGGCTGGTCTGCGCAGTGGTGCTGATTTTCCGTGGTTCCAAGCTGGTAGACAAGAAAGACTATCTGCTAGGCGAGGTGGAGAGTATGGAAAGCGCGCGCAGCGAGTTTCTCATGCGATTTTATGAACGCCATGAAATCCCTCCTCAAATTGGATTGGATGAGGCCTGCGATGACCAGGAACTCTTTGAAGCGTACCTGTCGGAAAAGGCAGGCAGAAAGGTGCACATCCATGTGCCTCAGCGGGGAGAACAGCATGATCTGGTGATGATGGCCAGGGAAAACGCTTCCCAGCGCCTGTCCCATGAGACGGCCCGTACTGGACGGGAGATCGCGGCCCTGGATGAACTGGCCCGGCTGTTGGGAATGCCCCATGCCCCTCACTATATTGAGGCCTATGATATTTCTAACATCGGGGAATCTACCATTGTAGGCGGCATGGTTGTTTTTGAGGATGCAAGGCCTCTGAAGCAAGCGTATAAGAAATTTGCCATCAAGGGGCAGACAGGACCGGATGACTACGCAGCTATGACCGAGATGATTGTCCGCCGCCTCAAACGATATCAGGAGGGGGATCCTCATTTTGCTCCGCTGCCCGACCTCATTTTGCTGGATGGCGGCAAGGGGCATGTGAGCACCATCCTTCCAGTGGTCCGGGCCATGGGGTTTGATATTCCAGTCTACGGAATGGTCAAGGATGACCGGCACCGTACCCGCGCTATTGCGGCCAATGGAGGGGAAATCTCCATTAATTCCAACCGGTCTGCCTTTGCATTGGTCACCTCTATTCAGGATGAGGTCCATCGCTATAGTATCCGTTATAGCCGCCAGAAACATCAAAGCGGCAGCTTTCAGCTTCTGCTCACCAAAGCGGAAGGCATTGGGAAAACAAGGGCGGTGGCCTTGATAAAACACTTTAAAACCATGAAGGCGATTCGGGCGGCCAGTGTGGAAGAACTCTGCCAGGTCGAGGGTATGACCAAAACAGCGGCAGAAAGTCTGTACGAATTTTTAAAGGAAAACTAACCTTTCCCGGTGAAGAACTTGACAATTGACGGACACTGTTTAATAATGTATAGTAATGACGAAGTATCCGTTTCTAGGAAGATTTCCCGGGAAATACGCTGTATCACCTGAAAATCCAGAAGCTGGACGCGAACTTTAGCGGATGGAATGATTCTTCGCTATGATGTGCTTCGGTATCTGCCGCTGCACAGAGGGCAGATAGGAGAAGTAAAATATGAGAGTAATTACAGGTTCGGCTAGGGGACGAAAGCTTGTTACCTTGGATGGGAGAGATGTCCGGCCGACAACGGATATGGTGAAGGAGGCTATGTTTAGCATTCTTCACTTTGAACTGGAACAGGCCATGGTTTTGGATTTGTTTGCTGGCTCTGGTCAGCTGGGAATTGAGGCGCTGAGCCGAGGGGCCCGCTGTTGCATTTTTGTGGATCAGAGTGTCCAATCCCAGCAGGTGATTAAACAGAATCTGACCACAACACAGTTGGGTTCTAAGGCGCGGGTTGCAGCCATGGACGCGAAAGCATTTATCCGCTCCACTGGGGAAACCTTTGATATTGCCCTATTGGATCCGCCTTACGATAGCGGTATTCTGCCGGAGGTGTTACCGCTGGTGGCGGAAAAGATGAACGATGGCGGCGCGATCCTTTGTGAGACTAGACTCTATGAAGAGTTGCCCGAAGAGGTTGGGCAGTTTTATTTAAAGAAGAAGTACCGATATGGAAAAATTGCGCTGACCCTTTACAGAAAGAGAGAAGCGGAAGAATAAAAACAAATACAGTCTCAGTAAAACAGAATAGGGCGACGACGTCGAGGGGGAAAACAATATGAAAATTGGAATATGCCCAGGAAGCTTTGATCCGATTACCCGAGGGCATTTGGATATTATTAAACGAGCATCCAGCTTATTCGACAAGGTAATTGTTCTGGTGGTCCATAACCCCGCAAAGCACCCCTCCTTCACTCCGGAGGAACGGGTGGAGTTGATCCGGCGCAGCATTGGAGACTTTACCAATGTAGAGGTAGATGTTTACGGCGGCCTGCTGGCCGATTACTGCCGGGCCAAGGGCGCCGATGCCATCATCAAAGGACTGAGGGCGGTTTCAGATTTTGAATATGAATTCCAGATGGCCCTGACCAACAAAAAACTCAATCCCGACTGCGAGACGGTGTTTTTGACGACCAGCGCGGAAAACATGTATTTAAGTTCCAGCATTGTCAAGCAGGTAGCCCAGTTTGGCGGGGATATCAGTGATTTCGTTCCTGCCCAGGTGCTCTCTGACATTGAGCGGCGCCTGACCCACAAGGATCCGCAATAATGATAGGAATTGGTAGGTTTTGTGAACCAATAACAGAAGCGGTAGAGTGTCCGGAGGATAAAACCGCGGATGGGAGGCATTTATGAACATAGAAGAAATTTTGGATGTACTGGATGAACTTTTGGACAAGGCCTGGAGCCTTCCGCTAACCGGTGGACGCTGTGTTGTAGACGCGGAGCGGGTCAGAGAGCTCATCGATGACATCAGGCTCAATATGCCCACGGAGATTAAGCAGGCGAAGGCGATTGTAGCCGACCGCAGCGACATCATCCTGACCGCGAAGAAGGAAGCGGACGCGCTGATTAAGAAGGCCGAGGACCGGGCCCGCGCGCTGATTGCCCAGGAGGAAGTGGTAAAGCAGTCCCAGGCCAGGGCGGCAGAGCTTGTGAGCCAGGCTCAGTACAAGGCCAGAGAAATCCGCCAGGCGGCCAACCAATTTGCCGATAATGTGCTAAAAGAGGCGGAAGAAATGCTGAATACCTCTCTAAACCAGGTGAAAACGACCCGGTATGCACTAAAAAATCCGAAACGTTAAATTTCTGGTATACTTAGACAAAAATACCCCTTCGATTTTAGACGGAGGGGTATTTTTTTGCCAAAATTTAGATTGTAAATTCTGTTAAAATATATGAAATTCTATTGCAATTTCAAAAGTCAACGGTTATAATTATAGAAAAGTGGTGAATGGTGGTTAAAAGTGGTGAACTAGAACTTGGTTTCTAGCCCGTTTTTAAGGAGGTGGGGAAATGCTGATTGGCGAATATACGCATAGCCTGGATGCAAAAGGCAGAGTCAATTTCCCCGCACGGCTCAGAGAAGATCTGGGAGACCGCTTTATCATCACCAAGGGCCTGGATGAGTGTCTGTTTGTTTACTCTTTGGAAGAGTGGAACAAGCTGGATCAAAAGCTTTCCGAGCTGCCCCTTTCCAAATCCCGGATGCTTAAACGCTTTTTTTATGCGGGAGCCGTGGAGGTAGAAGGGGACAAGCAAGGCCGGGTCATCATCCCACAGAACCTGAGAGAATACGCGGGCCTTTCCAAAGATGTCACAGTGGTGGGCGCATCCACCCGGGCGGAAATTTGGGATAGCGCTAGATGGGCAAGCTACTGTGAAGACATTACGCCTGAAATGGTGGCAGAAGCCATGGACGAGCTAGGGTTCTGATTGGGGTGAGGTAGTTTGGAGTTTCGACATTACTCTGTGATGCTTGGTGAGTGCATGGATGCGCTGGCCATCCGGCCGGACGGAATCTATGTAGATGGCACTGCTGGAGGTGCGGGACACTCCTGCGAAATTGCGAAACGGCTGGGGCCGTCTGGCCGGCTCATTGCCTTGGACAAAGATCCTGATGCCATTGCAGTCGCTACCCAGCGGCTGTCAGATTATCCTATGGCACAGGTTGTCCAGTCAGATTTTGCGGAGATGGATCATGTGCTCGATGAGCTTCACATTGAGAAGATAGACGGCGTCCTGCTGGATTTGGGAGTTTCCTCCCATCAGTTGGACACAGGGGAGCGGGGCTTTTCTTATCAGCATGACGCACCGCTGGACATGCGCATGAGCCAGACGGGTACAAGCGCTTATGACATTGTAAACACTTACAGTGTCAAGGATTTGACCCGTATTTTAAGGGAGTATGCCGAGGAAAAATTTGCCTTTCAGATCGCAAAGAATATTGAGCGGGCCCGCCGTCAAAAGCCGGTGGAAACCACATTCCAGCTTTGCGATATCATCAAGGCGTCTATTCCGGCGGCGGCCCGCCGCACCGGTGGCAATCCAGCCAAGCGCACCTTCCAGGCCATCCGTATCGCCGTTAATGGCGAGTTGGAAAGTCTGTCTCGGGGACTGGATGCGGCATTTGACAGGCTTCGTCCTGGCGGCCGATTTGCGGTTATCACCTTCCATTCACTGGAAGACCGGATGGTGAAACAAAAATTTGCCGCCTTATGCAGAGGATGTACCTGTCCTCCGGATTTTCCGGTGTGTGTATGTGGAAACAAACCCAAGGGGAAATTGGTTTCCCGAAAACCCATTGAGCCGAGTGCAAAGGAATTGGAGGAAAACCATCGCAGCCATTCGGCCAAGCTCCGTGTTATTGAAAAGCTGTAGTGTGCAGAAAATGCAAAATAAGGGGTGAAGTTCTATGCAATACAGCCGTGAAAGCACAGCGTACGATTTATCAAAATTTGAACGCAAGCAGGAGAAAAAGCCCCAGATACGGGTCATCAAAGGGAAAAAGGCCCAGAGGGTCAATCGTGTGGCCATGGTCAAGATTTTCTTTGCAGCGGTCATCGTCATAGGAATCACCTCCCTGATGATTGTCAATCGTGTGGCTCTGACCGAAATCGGGGAAGAAATCAATGCGGCAAACGAAGATCTTCAGATTCTACAAAGCGAGAATACCCGTCTCAATGTAGAATTAGAAGAGAAGATGTCGTTGGATAACATTGAAGAAAAGGCTGTTAATGAATTGGGCCTGACAAAAATGAATAACTACCAGGTACAGTATCTTAATTTGACCCAGGAGGACAAAATCGAGTTGACCAATCCAAAATCAAGTGGAAATATATTTGATACGATTGCCGGCTGGTTCGACAAAATCAAGGAATACCTGAGCTAGTTAGAAAATAAGTATGGTAAAGGATAACAAGAGTTAAGCGGGTGTCTTGACTCTTAATTTTTTAGAGTGACTGGGATCGGAGGCGGCTGACTTTGTCCAAGGGACCCACGAGTAAAATGAGAAAGCGCATGATGGTGATCCTATGCGGTCTGGCCGTTGTGGGCTTTGCTACCCTTATTGTCCGGCTGTGCATCATTCAGCTGGTAGAAAGTGATGTCTATCAGAGCAAGGCAGAGGCACAGCAGATGCGGGTGACGACCATTAGCCCGAAGCGGGGCACAATTTACGATAGAAATATGAACGTACTGGCCCAGAGCGCCACGGTCTGGACTGTATTTGTCTCGCCTAACGATATCAAGGACGATGCGCAGAAGGAGCTAATTGCTTCTGGCCTTTCCGAGATATTGGAGGTGGATAAGGAAACCATCTTAGAAAAGTGTGAAAAAGACAATTATTATGAAGTCATCAAAAAAAGAATTGAAAAACCACTGGCAGATGAGGTGACTCAGTTCGCCACGGATAATAGTATTTCTGCTATCAATATTGAGGAGGACAACAAACGCTATTATCCCTATGGAAATTTTGCGGCCAATATCCTGGGCTTTGTCGGTGAAGATAACCAGGGCCTGAACGGGATTGAGAGCTATTATGACGACGTGCTCAGCGGGACGCCAGGCCGTGTTGTATCCGCTAAAAATGCTTGGGGCAGCGATATGCCCTATAAGTACGACCAGATGATCGAAGCGGAGGACGGCAATTCCTTGGTTCTGACCATTGACGAGACCATCCAGCACTATCTGGAAAAGGCGCTGGAAACAGCGGTGGTGGAGAACAATGTTAAAAACCGGGCTGCCGGTATCGTTATGGATGTCAATACCGGTGAAATTCTCGCTATGGCCAATAAGACGGACTTTGATCCCAACGATCCTTTTACCGTTACAGATACCTATGCTCTGGAACGTCTGGAAGCGGTAGAAGGGGATGAAGAAGCCTATGCTGAACAATTACAGATTGAGCAGACTGCCCAGTGGAAAAATAAATCCATCACCGAGCCCTATGAGCCTGGCTCTGTATTTAAGATTATCACCGCGGCTAGCGCCCTGGATCTGGGAACCAGTAGCTTAGATGACACCTTTGTTTGTACCGGACATTATACCATCGGCGGCCGGTCGGTAGGATGCTGGAAGCTGGCGGGCCATGGCACTCAGAATTTCACGGAAATTGTCAAGCATTCCTGCAACCCAGGCTTTATCATGGTAGGTACGGCTATGGGAGGGGAAAATTTCTATAAATACTTTGAGGCATTTGGCCTGACCGAGAAAACCGGCATCGATCTGCCGGGTGAAGAGGGAGGTTCTTCCAGCCTTTATCACAGCATGGAAACTTTGATGAGCAGGCCCCATACCTTGGGTGTTAGCTCCATCGGCCAGACCTTTAAGGTGACCCCCATTCAGCTGATTACCGCCGTTTCTGCGGCGGTCAATGGCGGTAACCTCATGACCCCCTATGTTGTTAAAAGTGTTGTTGACTCCGACGGAAATATTGTGGAGTCCACCGAACCTACAGTGAAGCGCCAGGTCATCAGCGAAGAAGTCTCCTCCACCATTGCGGGTATTTTGGAAAAGGTTGTTTCCGATTCCGACGGCAGTGGCAAGAGCGCCTATATTGCCGGCTACCGGGTAGGCGGCAAGACGGGAACCTCTGAAAAGATCGACGAGCAGGATGAAAACGGCAATGGCCCTCACATTGCATCCTTCCTGGGGATCGCACCGGCCGATGATCCTCAGATCGCTGTTTTGGTGATGCTGGATGAGCCTTATATGGAAAATGTCTATGGCTCCGTCATCGCCGCACCGGTGGTCAAGGAAGTGCTGGAAGAGGCGCTGCCCTATCTGGGAGTGGAACCTCAATATACAGCGGAAGAACTGGCCAACATGGATATTACGGTGCCATCTGTTCTGAAGATGACGATAGAAGAGGCCCAATCCGCCATTACAGAAGAAGGGCTGGATGTAGAGGTTGTGGGCAGCGGAGAAACCGTTGTCAAACAGGTGCCTCTGGCAGGCCAGCCTATCCCGAGAGAGGGCAAGGTGATTCTGTATACGGAAGAGGATAACACCAGCAGTCTGGTGGAGATGCCGGATGTCAAGGGAATGACAGCGCTTCAGGTAAACCAGACCCTGACCAATCTGGGCCTTAATGTTAAGCTCTCCGGCGTGGATCTCAACGGAAGCACAACCATTGCTTCCCGCCAGTCGGTGGAGGCTGGCACCATGGTGGAAGTAGGTACGGTCATTGAGGTCAGCTTTGTCAACAATGATCCAGTAGCCTAATCCGAACGGGGAAAATCAGAGATATTTCGATATAAATATGACAACTTATGCTCATACTAGGGATACCGGTCCTTTCGGAACGGGTCCCCCGCCGTCGGGCTGACAAAACCCGACGGCCGGCAGACAGGAGGGATTCTATGAAGCTGAGTCAATTGCTCCAGGCGATCGGTTCTCAGCAGACCTGTGCTGACTGTGAAATCAATCAGGTTACCTGCGATTCCCGCAGGGTAGAGAAAGATAGTTTGTTTGTCTGTATCAAGGGACTCAAATTCGACGGACATGACCATGCCCAAAAGGCCATCGAAGGGGGAGCGGCTGCCATTGTATGCCAGCACCCGCTGGATCTGGGAGAGTTCCCAAACCAATTTGTGGTGGAGGATACCAGAGAGGCCTATGCCCTGCTGTCCGCAGCCATCTGTGGGAATCCAGCCAAAAGCCTGAAGCTGGTAGGGGTTACCGGTACCAACGGCAAGACCACCATCACCAACCTTATCAAGCACATTCTGGAGAGCGCAGGCAAAAAGGTGGGGCTGATTGGGACCATTCACAACGAAATCGGGGATATGCGTATCCCGGCAAAGCATACGACGCCGGATCCGGGAGAACTGCATGTCCTGCTCAAACGGATGCTCAGTGCAGGATGTGAATACGTGGTGATGGAGGCTTCTTCCCATGCCATGGATCAAAAGCGGCTGTTTGGCTGCGAATTTGAAGCGGCGGTCTTTACCAATCTGACCCAGGATCATCTGGATTACCATGGAACCATGGAAAACTACTTCGAGGCCAAGGCGAAATTGTTTGAGCAGGCAAAAAATCTAGTCATCAATTATGACGATCCTTATGGACGCCGGCTCATTGAACGCTATCAGGGAAAAAAATCAATGGTTACCTATGCCGTTGACGACGACAGAGCGGACTTTGTAGCGAAAAATATCAAGTTCGAGCTTTCTTCCAATAAATTTGCCTTGGTGGGCAATGGTGTTATCGCCAGGGTCAACTTTTGTATGCCCGGCCGTTTTTCGGTGGAAAACGCCTTAGCCGCCGCTTGTGCCTGCATGGCGCTGGGCCTCAGTTTTGAGGAGGCGGTGAATGGCCTCAACACCTGCACCGGAGTCCGCGGCCGCACCGAGGTGTTGGATACGGGAGACAACGATTTTACGATTATCTGCGACTATGCTCATTCTCCAGACGGGCTGGAAAAGGTGATGGCAGCACTGAAGCAACTGCATCCCAAACGGCTGGTAGCGCTCTTTGGATGCGCTGGCAACCGAGATCGGACCAAACGCCCCAAGATGACGGCAGCGGTAGCCAAATATGCTGATTTTGCCATTTTTACATCAGATAATCCCAGGGATGAGGATCCTATGCAGATTATCGAAGACGGACTTCCCGGGTTTGAGGAATATAAGATTCCTTATAAAGTAATTGTGGACCGCTATCAGGCCATTCAGTGGGCGCTGGAGCATGCGCAGCCTGGAGATCTGTTGGTATTGGCCGGCAAAGGGCATGAAGATTACCAGGTGCTAGACTTCGGTACCATTGGATTTGATGAGCATGAAATTGTCAAAGACCTGCTGGCAAGAAAACAAAAAGAAAAATAGAGAATAAAATATACTATAAGTATTAAATTTTTTGGAAGATATCCGGGAAATGGGGGAGACTATGGAAAAGATGACCGTCCGGGAAATTGCCGGCGTTCTGGGAGCTTCTTATGGAAGTGACGGAGAGGTACTGGAAATTAGCACCGACACCCGGACCATCCAGCCGGGCAGCCTGTTTGTCGCGCTGGTAGGGGAGCGTTTTGACGGCCATGGATTTCTTGCCAAGGCTTTTGAAGCAGGGGCTGTAGCCTGTGTGGCCCAGCACCCAGTAGAGACGGGAAATCCACTGTGGGATCAAAATATCCTGGTAGTTGCGGATACCCAGCGGGCCCTTTTGGACATAGCCTCCTATTACCGGCAGCGGTTTTCCTTCCACTGTGTAGGTATCACCGGCAGTGTGGGGAAGACAACGACCAAGGATATGACGGCGGCGGTTCTGATGAGCCGATATGAGACGCTCAAAACCCTGGGCAATGAAAACAATGAAATCGGACTGCCTAGGACGGTTATGCGTCTTACAAAATCCACCCAGGCGGCGGTTTTTGAAATGGGTATGTGTGGCTTTGGAGAAATCCACGATTTGACCTTGTGTGTCCGCCCTGATATTGGGGTAATTACCACCATTGGCGTATCCCATATGCAACAACTGGGATCCAGAGAAAATATCCTGAAGGCCAAAACGGAAATTTGCGACGGCATGGCGGAGGGAGCGCCGCTTCTCATCAACGGAGACAACGATCTGCTCCAAAACTACCGGAATCGACAGTGCAATGTGGTAAAATATGGAATTGACTCGCCTGACTGTGCTATCCGGGCAATCGATATTCACGAAGCAGGGGAGAATATCCATTTTTCTATCCAGTTTGAGGGGAACAGTTACCCATGTACACTGCCTTGTATTGGTCGGCACAATGTTCTCAACGCCCTGGCGGCTTTTGGGGTAGGTGTATACTGCCAGATTCCTCCGCAGGTTTGTGCGGACGCCCTGTCGGCCTATGAGCCTTCAGGGATGCGGCAGAGGATGCGGCAATGCCGTGGCGTCACTTTGGTGGAAGATTGCTACAACGCCAGCCCTGACTCCATGCGGGCGGCCATTACTACCCTGCGGGGAATGGAGTGCAGGGGAAAGAAAAGGATGGTCCTGGCGGATATGCTGGAGCTGGGAGATATTTCCGAAGAGGCTCACCGCCAGATCGGAACCTTTGCCGCGGAAAATAATATTGATGCCCTTTACTGCTACGGCAATGAAGCGAAGTACTTAGCGGATGAAGCGAAGAAGGCCGGTATCGCCCGGTGTATTCATTTTCAAGATAAAGCATCCTTGGCAGAGCTTCTCAGAAGCGAGACCAAGGAGGGGGATATTCTCTGGATTAAAGGAAGCCGGGGGATGAAGCTAGAAGACGTAATTTCAAGGTTCTGCGAGGAGTGTTAAGGCAATGATGAGCTCTCTGTCAACGGTAGTCTCTGCGGTCGTCGGCTTTGGTCTGACGGCGCTGATCGGCATATGGTTTATACCCTTTCTCAGAAAGGTGCATTATGGCCAGACCATCAATGATATCGGCCCCACCTGGCACAAAAACAAACAGGGAACCCCTACTATGGGGGGGATTATGTTTATCATCGGAGTTGTCATTGCTGTGGCAGCAGGAGTTGGTATCTTAAATGCACAGACCGGTGTCCTCTCAAATCCTAGCTATACCGTGCAGAATACCCGGCTAATTGCGGGCCTTGTTATGGCGTTGTGTTTTGGCTTTATGGGCTTTATCGACGACTACATCAAGGTGGTGAAAAAGCGCAACCTGGGTCTGACGGCCAAGCAAAAACTGGTGATGCAGTTTCTCATTGCCATTCTCTACCTGCTGACCCTCTATTTGGCTGGAGACAGAAGCACAATGCTCTGGTTCCCAATTATCGGTTATCTGGATTTTGGCGTGTTTTATTACCCACTGATGGTGCTGTTCATTGTATTTATCGTCAATGCGGTGAATCTGACCGATGGCATCGACGGGCTGGCTGCCTCTGTGACTTTCGTGGCGGCCATTGGTTTTATGCTGATTACCATGATCATGGGATTTGCCGGCATGGGGATTATGGCCACGGCTCTGGCTGGTGCCTGCATTGGTTTCCTTGTATGGAATTTTCATCCTGCCAAGGTCTTTATGGGAGATACCGGCTCCATGTTTCTTGGAGGCATGGTGGTGGCATTAGCTTTTGGCGTAGGCCTGCCAGTGATTCTGGTTTTGGTGGGGATTCTGTATATTATTGAAGCGCTCTCGGTGGTCATTCAGGTTACCAGCTTTAAGCTCACCGGAAAACGTGTCTTTAAAATGAGCCCCATCCACCACCACTTTGAGATGTCAGGATACAGCGAGGTCAAAATCGTTGCGCTATTTTCCTTGATTACCCTGATTGGATGCGCCCTTGCGGTGCTCGCAGTATGGGCTATGTAAATTTTTCAGTTATACAAATCAAGAAAACTGGGAGGTCACGAGGCTTTGCAAGAAAAAAAACTTAAAAAACTAAAAAAAGGCCCCATCGATCTGACCTTCCTGATTTTGGTGCTGGTTCTCGTTATCTTTGGCCTCATCATGCTTTTTTCCGCTAGTTACGCCTACGCCTACTATCATGAAGGCGACAGCTTTTTCTATATCAAACGGCAGCTATTATGGGCCACTCTCGGCATTATTGCCATGATTTTCTTCTGCAACTTCGACTATCATTTTTTCCATCGTTTGGCTTTCCCAATTTACGCAGTGGCTATCTTGCTATTGGTTGTTGTATTGTTCATGCCGGAATTCAACGGGGCCAGGCGATGGATCAATCTAGGATTTGGAACCTTTCAGCCCTCCGAAATTGCAAAATTCGCTGTCATAGTCACCTTTGCCCAGCTCATTGCCATTAACGGGAATAAGATGAGTACCTTCAAATATGGTACGCTTCCCTTTGTTATACTTCTCGCGGTTATTGTAGGGTTAATGCTTTTGGAACCCCACCTTTCCGGAAGCATTCTGATTCTTTCCATCGGCTGTATTATGATGATTGCGGGTGGGACCAATCTGAAATGGTTTGCCCTCGCCGGTGGCTTGGTTGCGGTTACTGTTTTGGTAGCGCTTTTTGTCCCGGGTGTGGTAGACTACGCCATGAGCCGTGTTGAATACTGGATCGACCCATTTTCTGATCCGCAGGGTAAGGGATTTCAGACCATTCAGTCCCTCTTAGCTATAGGATCTGGTGGGTTGATGGGGTTGGGCTTAGGCAATTCCAGGCAAAAATATCTTTATATTCCAGAGCCGCAAAATGATTTTGTTTTTTCCATCGTTTGCGAGGAGTTGGGCTTTATTGGAGCGGCCATTGTTGTGATTCTGTTCGCGCTGCTTGTGTGGCGTGGCTATGTCATTGCCATGCGGGCACCGGACAAATTCGGCTCTATGCTGGCACTGGGATGTACTACACAGGTAGGAATCCAGGCTATCTTGAATATTGCGGTTGTCACCAATACTATTCCAAATACAGGTATTAGCCTGCCATTTTTCAGCTATGGAGGTACCGCTCTTTGTATGCTGCTGGCAGAGATGGGAATTGTGTTGTCGGTGAGCCGCTACAGTGCATTGGAAAAGACATAAGTGAGAAAACCACCGGTCCTTAGCCGGGATTACATCAAGTAAAGGGTGCGTGAAAATGAAAATTTTATTTGCTGGCGGAGGAACTGCGGGCCACATCAACCCCGCCATTGCCGTGGCATCCTATATCAAACAGAAACAGCCGGATAGCCAAATCCTTTTCTGTGGCAACCCTCACGGAATGGAAGCTTCCCTGGTTCCCAAGGCGGGATTTGACTTTACCCCCATCAAGGTCAAGGGCTTTCAACGGCAGATTAACCTGCGCAATATCAAGAATAACGCCATGGCGGTGGCTTATCTTGCCACTTCCGGCGCCCGGGCTCGGCAGATTATCAAAGATTTTTCCCCTGACATTGTCATGGGAACCGGCGGTTATGTCAGCGGTCCGGTGGTGCGCAAAGCTGCCCAGATGGGGATTAAGACAGTGACCCATGAACAAAACGCCTTTCCGGGTGTCACCACCAAGCTATTGTCTAAATATGTGGATAAGATCCTACTGGCGGTGCCGGAGGCAAAGAAATACTTGGGAAATTGTGATGACCGCTGTGTTGTTACAGGCAACCCTATCCGCGGCAGCGTGCTCAAGGCGGACCGGGATATTTCCCGCATTGAGTTGGGAATTCCAGACGATAAGGTGTGTATCCTATCCTTTGGAGGAAGTCTCGGGGCCCGGCGGATTAACGAAGCGATTGCCGATCTGATGGCATGGCACTACAAAAGAGGAAAGATTTGGCACATTCACGCAACCGGATCTTATGGGGTAGAGCTATTCCCAGCTTTGCTCAAGGAAAAAGGGGTGGATGTAAGCGGCTGCAGAAACATCTCTATTCGAGAGTATATCGACGACATGCCGCGATGTCTTGCCGCAGCGGATCTGGTCATTTCCAGAGCCGGCGCTATTACCCTATCAGAAATCGAAGCGGCGGGCCGGGCTTCGATTCTCATCCCTTCTCCCAATGTGGCGGAAAATCATCAGTATCATAACGCCATGGCCCTTTATAACCGTAACGCCGCTGTGGTCATTGAGGAAAAGGATTTGACAGGAGAGATGCTCTGCAAACAGGTAGAGGAACTGATCTCCGATCCCTTTACCTTGCGCCATTTGGGAAATAATGCGCGCTCTATGGCTATTATTGATTCCAATGAGAGAATCTATCGGGAAATATTAAAGCTATTGAAAGACAGATAACAGTTTTTGAAAATAGAGTATAAACCATTTAAAATTGGAAAAGTAATTGATCATTCACCGAGAAATCCCTTTGAAAGCCTGGAAATCGCTATGCACAAAGCTTTGCACCCCTGCATAGGATAACTGTGCAAGGGTGATCGTCCGATGCACCATAGAATTACCGCTCTCCCTGAGAACAGGACGGATCCACCCTGCCTTTGTATTTGGGCGAAAGGGTGCGTGAAAATGTCGAGATTAATTGTTGAGGGCGGCCGCAAAATCGAGGGAGAAATCAGAATGCAGGGGGCCAAAAACAGCGTCCTGCCGATTTTGGCCGCTACCCTTTTATGTGAGGGCCGAAGCATCCTACATAACTGCCCCCGCCTATCCGATGTGGATGCTGCCGTACAAATTTTGGAATACTTGGGATGCCAGGTCAAAAGGGCAGGAGATACTTTGACTGTGCTTCCGGATACGGTCTGCCGCAGCGATATCCCAGATGACCTAATGAGGGAGATGCGATCTTCCATCGTGTTTTTGGGGGCGATTATCGCCCGTTGTCAAAAGGCGGCCATTTCCTATCCAGGAGGCTGTGAATTGGGGCCAAGACCTATTGATCTGCATCTACAGGCTTTGCGGAAGTTAGGCACAGAGATCGTAGAGGAACAGGGATTTCTTGACTGTGTCAGCCACGGCAGGCTGAAAGGCGCCAAGATCGTACTGTCCTTTCCCAGCGTTGGCGCTACCGAAAATATTATGCTGGCGGCGGTGACTGCTAAGGGGACCACAGAGATTATTAATGCGGCCAGAGAACCCGAAATTGTGGATCTGGCAGCTTTCCTGAGCAAATGCGGGGCAAAAATCAAAGGGGCTGGAGAAGGCACCATTGAAATCACCGGTGTGGAAACCTTGAAAGGCTCAGAACATAACGTAATTCCTGACCGGATTGTCGCAGCCACCTATCTAAGTTGTGCGGCGATTACGGGAGGCCGCCTGTCCCTCATGGAATGCTGTCCCGATCATCTGAAAGCAGTGCTCCCCCTCTTTGAGGAATCCGGATGTCAGCTGGAATATGGCGAGGATTATATTTCTATCGAAAGATCCGCTTCACTCAACCCGCTGCGCCTGGTGAGAACCATGCCGTATCCAGGCTTTCCCACTGACGCGCAGGCGCCTGTGATGGCCCTTTCCACCTTGGCAGGGGGAACGACTATTTTTGTAGAAAATATCTTTGAAAACCGATATAAGCACGCCTATGAACTAATGCGAATGGGCGCTGATATTAAAATAGAAGGCCGTGTGGCAGTGGTGGAGGGTGTCTCATCCCTTCATGGTGCACAGGTATGCGCAACAGATCTGCGGGGCGGAGCGGCGCTGATGACAGCGGCGCTGGCGGCCCAGGGAGAAACAGTCATTACCGGAATCCATCACATTGACAGAGGCTATGAGACAATAGAAAAAGTTTTGACATCAGTAGGAGCAAGGGTAAAAAGAGAGTAGAGCTCGAGCGGAGGTCAAAAGTGGGAAGTGTAAAGAAAAAGGCCAACAGGCTGCAAAATATGCAGGATCAAGCAAGGGCATCCAATGGACGCAGACATCGGAAAAAGCACAAGAAGAATAACACCATTCTCTATGTGCTGCTGATGATCTTCGTCCTTGGTGCAGGGATTTATCTGACCTTTAATGTATTTTTTAAGGTCGAGAGCTTTGCGGTGTCCGGGTCGGATAAGTATTCGACCAACCAGGTGATACAGGCGACCCAGATTCAGACTGGGGACAACCTGTTTAAAATTGATACCAATGAGGTGGCAAAGCGGATTTCTGAAGCATTGCCTTATATAGAGTCCGCCAAGGTTACCCGAAAGCTGCCTTCGGTGCTCTCTGTTGAACTGACAGAAGCAGAGGTTATCGGCGCAGTAAAGACTGGGGAGACTTACTGCTTAATTAGTCAGGGCGGCAAGATTTTGGAAACAGGGGTAACTTCTCCGCCGTCAAATGTAGCAGTCGTCAGCGGTTTGGATATGGCGACACCCCAGGTAGGACAGTATCTGACAGAAGGGGACGACCCTACGCGAATCCAGATTCTCAATCAATTGATCGCGGCGCTGACCCAATACGGGATGGTGGAAAATATCAATGTCATCGATGTCACAGATACACTGAATCTTTATCTGGTCTACAAAAACGCCATTAAGATAGAACTAGGGTCTCAGGCAGAATTGGAATACAAAATTAATTTTGTCAGCCAGGTGCTTAAACAGGAAAATATTGAAAACCAGGAAGGTATCATCGACGCTAGCGGGGCAGTAGATGAGGATCAGCCCAATGTCCGCTTCCGAGCCGGGGATTTTGATGAGATCATGGGGACGGTAACTACTCCACCGGTAACTGCATCACCGGAAGAGAGCACGGATACGTCGGAACCGGATTCCTCGGTACCAGATGATTCCCAGGATGCTTCCTCACAGGCTTCGTCCACGACTTCAGATACGGATAATACATCCCAGAGCGCGGCATCAACCTAAGTAGATATTGTTTGACTTAATTATTTATGAAAAAAATACAGTTTTTCCCCAGGGGTTCTTGAAATTATGCGTAGAATCTGTTAAATTATAATGTAAATGAAGATATTCTATATCTTGTATTTTTTTGACTGATACTGATTGTGACATAATGATATAGTATTTGGTTTTTAGGAGGAAAGCATCACATGCCTATGAATTTTGATTTGGCGAATGACTTTGACAAGGTGGTAAAGATACAGGTCGCCGGCATTGGCGGCGGCGGTGGTAATGCTGTCAACAGGATGATCAGCGCAGGCGTACAGCATGTTGACTTCTTAGCGGTGAATACAGACCAGCAGGCTTTGGATGCTTCTCTCTCTCCCAACAAGATCCTCATTGGTGAAAAGTTGACCAAGCGCAAAGGAGCCGGCGGCAAGCCGGAGATCGGACAGAAGGCGGCGGAAGAAAGCCGGGAAGAAATTGCGGCTGTTCTGAAGGGAACAGATATGATATTTATTACCGCTGGTATGGGTGGTGGTACCGGTACCGGTGCGGCACCGATTGTGGCGGAAGTCGCTCGGGATTTAGGAATCCTCACAGTAGGTATTGTGACAAAACCCTTTGCTTTTGAAGGCAAAAAAAGAATGGAGCAGGCGGAAGCCGGTATCGTGGCTTTGCGGGAGCATGTGGATTCCCTTCTGGTCATCCCCAATGAACGGTTGAAGCTGATTTCCGAACAAAGAATCACCTTGGCCAATGCCTTTGAGGCGGCGGATGATGTGTTGCGTCAGGGCGTACAGAGTATTTCCGATTTGGTACATACCAACGGTTTAGTAAACCTGGACTTTGCGGATGTGACCTCTATTATGAAGGATGCAGGCTATGCTCACATGGGCGTGGGACATGCCCAGGGCAAGGACAAGGCCGAACAAGCAGCGGCGATGGCTATTTCCAGCCCGTTGCTGGAGACTTCCATCGATGGAGCCAAGGGAGTTCTTGTCAACATCACTTCCTCTTCCGATATCGGCATGGACGAAGTGGATACCGCTTCTTCGATGATTACCCAGGCCTCCCATCCTGATGCCAATATCATCTGGGGTGTTACCTTTGATGAAAATCTCAATGATGAGATGCAGGTTACTGTCATTGCCACCGGCTTTGACGCCGACCGTTTGGATGCGGCTGTCAATTATAACTTTAAAAGCGGCGTGACCCCTGCTGCGGATAGCGGTGACAAGGGCGTTGGAGACGATGACGATTACTTTGACATTATGAAAATTTTTAATCAGAAATAAGATTGCAAGGGGCAGAGAAATTTACTCTGTCCCTTTGTTTTTTATGCTAAAAAGTGGGGAGAGAATCCTGTGAACTTTAGAAAGGGTAGGAACATTGCATTGGCAGTATGGGCGATTGGCTGCGTGGCTCTTATTTTATCTGCCCTGCTGATTCCTGGTGAAGGGGCTAAGTTTGCCGGTATGATAGTCGGTGTTGTCATCATGGCTGTAGGCGCCTTGCTTTTGTTTCAGTATTGGCGCTGTCCCCACTGCAATGAAGTATTGCCGATTCGCGAACCCAAAATCCAGTTTTGTCCTTACTGCGGAGAGAAATTGGACTAAGATAGTTACAGATAAAGGATGGCGTTTGCCATCCTTTATTTTTATCCATTTATATGAGAATTCGTCCAAATTGTCTGAAAAAGGGTAATTATACCCCGTAAGAACCCAATAGTTCGCTGAATCTTTTTGTTTCGCTTGCAATCGATGGTTTTTGTGATATAATGAATAAGGTTTATGGCTTGAGATAAGTTATTATGAAAGAACAATGCCATAGCGGTTATATTGTAAGTAGGAGGTGACGGCATTGAGCCCTGACCCTAGTGGAACATATCGAAGTACAATCAAATATGGGCAGGAGCGGTGCCGTAGATTGCTTCTGCCGTAAAGGAGGAAGCAAGATGCTCAGCTTTTACAAGACAGTGGATAACCGCATCCAGCAGATCTCCCAAGCGGAAGAGGGCTGCTGGATCAGCGCAATTAGTCCTACGGAAGAAGAGGTAGCATATCTGGTGAAAGATCTGGGCGCGGATCAGGAATTTGTTCGGGCCGCACTGGATGAGGAGGAAACCTCCCGTATTGAAAAAGAAGAGGACCAAACCTTGGTGATCGTGGACTACCCCACCCAACAAAAAGAAACAGACAATAATACCATTCTATATTCGACCATGCCTATGGGGATCATTATCATGGAGAAAATGGTCATTACCGTTTGCTTGAAGGAGAACCCTGTGATCAGCGAAATGGCCAATGGAATGGTGAAAAATGTACAGCCCCATTTAAAGACCCGTTTTCTTTTTACCTGTCTGCTTCGGATCGCGGTGCGGTATCTGCAATACTTAAAACAGATTGATAAAATTTCCCATTATGTGGAGCAGCAGCTGCATAAGTCTATGAGAAATAAGGAACTGATTCAGCTGTTGGGCCTTGAAAAATCTTTGGTATTTTTCTCCACATCCCTTAAGGCCAATGAGATGACCTTGGAAAAGGTAATGAGGGGCCGCATTATCAAATTATACGATGAGGATGAGGATATTCTGGAAGATGTCCTCATTGAGGTGCGGCAGGCCATTGAAATGTGTAATATTTATTCCAACATCCTGTCGGGCACCATGGATGCGTTTGCCTCCATTATTTCAAACAACCTGAATATTGTGATGAAGGTGCTCTCCTGTATCACCATTGTGATGGCAGTGCCGACCATTGTCTCCAGCTTTTATGGAATGAATGTGCCCAATATTCCCATTCCTAACTTCTGGTTTCCCATTGGCATCACCATCATACTGATGGCAATCGTTGCCATAATTTTCATCAAAAAGGACATGTTCCATTGAGGAAAATGTGCTGGAAACTCACAGGACGCGAAGGCGTCCTGTTTTGATATGGGGGAGGTTGTAACCCATGAAAAAGAATCCGATGTTTTGGGTGGTTTTTGCTGCAATTGTGGCTCTTGTGCTGATTTACGGTTGTTCTTGGCTCCCAATGGAGATTGACACCCAGATGAATGCCATTGCTTATGAAAACGGAGACACAGAAAATCTCAGCGAGACTGGAATTACTGTGGAGGGAAAAATCTACCGACCTCTGTTTCACGCGGCGTTTTTTAGGGGAAGTGTAAAAATTCAGGGGATGGAAGATCAGATTGCCCCCGTCCAGAATATTGTCTTTGACAGGCAGGGCGAGCAGGAAAAAGGTAAGATGCAATCCCCTGTGGGAGAAGATATTGGAACCATTGAAATGACCGGGAATTTCGAAAATATCCGCATCGAGTTGGATGAGACGCAGACCATATTGGCTCCTGTCGGCCTTTGATACAAGCTTTTATCCCCGATAGAGAGGCGTACCTTTGTTGGTAAGCTTTGCTATTGGGGATTTTTGACTTTTCTTTAGAAAAATAAAAATATTGTGTTTCATATAAAAAATGTTATAATAATGATAACTAGGAATGGGCGATTTTTGGAGGAAGGCTTAGCCGGAAGGGTGTGCGTGCAATGGAGAAACAGGCACTTTTTAAAACCAGCGTTGTAGGTGGATTTAATAAAAGCGAAGTGCTTACCTATATTGATGAACTGAGCAGTTCATCCAAAGAGATGGAAAAACAATTAGGCGAAAAGATTACGGAGCTGGAAGCAGCGAACCAAAAGCTGGGGGAAGATATTGCTTCGGTGAACCTCAAATTAGAGACTGCCCAGGAGAAGCTGGAATCTGAACAAAACAAGATTCGGGAACTGACGGCGCAGTTAAGTGATATAAGCCTGGATATGGCAAAGTATAAACAGCTCAGCGAGGATAAGGATCGGGAGCTGAAGATCCTAAAAGAGCAGAATCGTCAGCTCCAGTTTAAAGCGGAAAGCTTTGAATACAAGAGCAAAAAATACGATGATATGTCCCAGCAGATTGGAGATGCGCTCATCGACGCGAAGGAAAAAGCGGAGCAGATCATTTTTCAGGCCAATGTGAGAGCCAAGGGGATTGTCCGGAATGCTACCTCGGAGATGGAGAGCTTCTCCGGTCAAATGGCATACCTAAAGGAGGACGTAGCTCGAGTCCGGGAGCATCTATCCCAGGCAGTGGCCCAGATGGAGGAAAAACTGAATGTGCTGGACGGAATGATTGATAAGGCTTCTGCCCGATTGACCTTGACCACGGCCAATGTGGAGCCAGAGGCTCTAGATTCTAAGGAGGAAACTGCCCAGCCTGAGGAAAAGGATTCGTTTTTTCGAGAAGCCGCCGCAGGTCACTGAGAGAGATCCTGCCTTTGGCGGCGTTGGGGAAAGACGACAACCCTTGCAGTCGGGACAAAAACCGGTAGAGCCACTCCGCCAGGAGATGGGTTTGCATGGAAGATCACAGCAGAAGAATCACCAGTCAAGAATACATGGGCTGCTGGAAAAGTTGTGGAAGCTTCTTGATCGGTCATAAAATAAAGCAGGACGCCCATTGGCGTCCTGCTTTTGGTTGAGGGGTAAGTTATTTTACAGAATTCTCATATGCCTCGATCATTTTTTTTACCATCTGGCCGCCAACGCTGCCAGCCTGCTTAGAGGTCAGGTCGCCGTTATAGCCCTGCTTCAGGTTAACGCCAACCTCGTTGGCAGCTTCCATTTTAAAACGGTCAAGAGCTTCTCTTGCCTGGGGAACAACAATTTTGTTACTAGCCATAGTAAATTTACACTCCTTCAATGTTTTGGGAAATGAATTTCTTGATTGCGTTTGCACTATTATTGTAATCTTTCGGGGAACGAATATGAGTGGTAATTTCCGCCTTGGTTTTTGTTGTTTTTTGACTGTGACGGAAGAGAATGAAGAATAAAAAGTATTCATGTCAGCGTTTCAATAAACTGTGTATGGCCGGATAGAGCGAGAATACAGGAAACCACCAGGGTCAGGTATCGGTCAAAGGGATTGCTGTTGTCAGTCGGAAGCTCAAAGGGTTCAATCTGCCGTCCGCAAAAGGGAATAGAACGCTGCAAGCAGACAACGGAGCTGTCAGAAGTAAAGCTGGAGTAGGTAAAGGTATCCTTAGAGGAGAGCCCACAGGTGATGACACGCAGCCCCATCTGCCGCGAAAGTTCCGTGGCGTCTTCGTCGTCGGAATCTACCACCGCGTAGCATCCGTCTAGGGAGGGCTGACAAGTTTGGGGAATACTGTGGCTTTTAAAAATAATGACAGCATTTTCACTCGTTATGGGAACAAGCTTTTCAGTTTCGTAGATGAGAAAGTCATAATGCCCGCTGGGATGTCCCTGGATTTTATCGTTGCCGATATAGAGAATAGAAAACTGGGGAGAAAGAGCTCTAGCGATGAATTTGACCGTTTTTTTATCGGATTTTTTTCCGACAACAACAATGGTTAGCAATCTACACCCTCATTTCGAAGAAAATGACATCTATTATTGTAACCCGAAAAGATAAATTCATCATGGCAGTGATAGAAGTATTTTTGAGAATATGATAAATTTAAAACATCTATAAAATAAAGGATAACGAGAGCAATGAGAGCTGCACTGGAAAGGCGGAATTTGCATGGCTTTATCGACTGAAAATGTGACAAGAAAGAGTAAAAAAGTAAAAGAAATTTATCTTGCGTCTTTTCCAAAAGAGGAGAGAATGCCCTATTTATTGATGCTGGTCTTGTCCAAAATGCCAACCACAGAGTTTTTGTCTTTTCATGAGAAGGGCCAAGTATGCGGCTTTGCATACCTGGCCATGGTAGATCCTATAGTGTTCATAATGTTTTTGGCAGTGGATCCCCCTCTGCGCTCTCAGGGTTATGGCAGCAGAATATTAGATGAGATTCAAAAACGTTATCCTCGCCATAAGATCATCGTCTCCATAGAGCGCTGCGACGAAGCGGCAGAGAATAGAGAGCAAAGATTGCAGCGCAAAAAGTTTTATCTGAAAAATGGGTATGCGGAAACGGGGTATTATATAGAGCTTTCCCATGTGAAGCAGGAAGTTATCATCAAAAATGGAGAATTCGATCCGGAAGAATTTTCAGGTTTTTTTAAAAAATACAGTAACGGCACCATGAATCCGAAAATCTGGCCAGCTGGTTCAAGAGAATAAAAGAAGGCAGCCTTATGGCTGCCTTCTTTTAAAATTTATAGATTTTTTTGGCGTTGTTATAAAGGATATCGCTAATCAGTGCTTTGGCTTCTTCTTCGTTCATAAATCCTTCCTCTACCTTGCGGGAAAGGAGCTTTGCAAAAACATGACGGGCGGCTAAGAGGGCGCCAAAGCTATCCTCCGCCATCCAGGTGTCGCATCCCCAACAGATCTTTGACGCATTCCCCAATTCCAACAGCTCTTCCAGGAACCGTTCCGTGGCGCTGGGGGAGAGAATAGGCATCCAGCAAAGGTCGGGATAGACGTTGGGGTAGTTGTGAACCAGCGCCAGCACATCATCCATCCATGGATAGCTGCCGTGGAAGATGACAAAGCGGGTGTCAGGGTTCTGGTCAATGATGGGTTTGAGCCACATGGCGTTGGATTTGTTGAGACGGGCAAGTCCCGTATGGCACTGAACAGGGACATCCCGCTCGGCGGCATATTTGCAGATTTGATCAAAGATGTAATCCTGAAATGCCTTGATCTCCTCTGGGGTAGCGTCGGGATTCATGTATGCTTTGGCTGCTTCATACTTGGTGGTGGGCATAAAGTCCAGTCCGCGGTCATAAGCGCAGCCCGCTTTGATTGCTACACAGCCCTCATCCAGCTTGAGACCGATCTGACGGCGCATGAGCGCCACATAATCGTCGATGGTAGGCGCATCCGGCCAGCCATAGACCTGGAAGGGGTTTTTGCCTTTGTGATCCACCGCCGTTTTGGAGTATCCAAACAAATACATATTGATCCGGTAGGCCGCAGTCATCATACCGCCAAAGCCCTGAATCTCACCGGGATTCCAATAGGAGTCCACAATGACCTTTTCATATCGGCATTTTTCCCGGAGAATGTTGGTGCGGTGGAGCTTATCCTGATAGGCCTCATGAATTTTATCGCTGTAAAGCTGCCATGTCTTTTTAGAAATAGGCTCATTTAAGCCGTAGAGCTCCTGCAAGGACTTTTGAAAATAGGTGAAGTAGGAATTAAAACGCATGTCCTTTACAAAAGCGTCCTTGTCATCCCCGTAGCCTTCGGCATTGATGGCCTTCCAACCCATATAGGTGGAGTGGAGCATGGTATCCAATGTCATGTCACTGCCATCTACGGTAGGTAAGCTGTGGGAATGGGTGTTGATGATGGGATGATCCTGCATATGTTCCATTAAGCGTTCATAAATCGCATTCATGGTATCCACCTCTTATTCTGCTTTGGTTCCGTTTTGTTTGTCCAACCGATCCAGCCAGATGCTGGCAATATCCAGGGCGTTATACAACCCGTCCTGCTCGCTCTTTTTGAGAATCCGCTCTGCCGGATTCTTGGTGGTATCGGTGCTGATCATCTGCACAGACACGCGGCTGGCCATCTCCATACCTTCCTCCTCTTTGGTGGAGAGAATCTGGAGCATGACCACACTTTCGTCTGACATGCTGCCGTAATATAGGGTTTTTCCGCTGCGAACCAGCGGACGCCCTTTGTATGTCAAAAACTCCTGGTCCTTGTTCTCTGCCATGAAACATACCTCCTTATGATTCTATATCATGCAACCTTGTTTTACACAGTGGTATCAAAAACAAAATGAATGTAGATCTATATTTTACCATAATTTTGCCAGCAAGTAAAGAAAGTGCCATGAAAGAAACCGCGGCCTTTATCGATTTGGCCGCGGCTTTGCTATCGTTTATGATTTAGTCATTCAGATAGGACTTGACAAGCAGCTGAAGTAGCTCATCCCGGTCCACCCGGCGGATGAGGCTCCGCGCATTGTTGTGAGTTGTAATATATGTGGGATCCTCAGAGAGAATATACCCCACAATCTGGTTAATGGGATTATACCCTTTTTGGCGCAAAGCATCGTACACAGACGTCAGTATCTGCTTGATCTCTTTTTCCTTATCTTCATGAATTGAAAACGATATTGTCGGTTCGTGCATGATACCACCTCTTTGTACACTAGCATACACTAAAACAGGAGAATTATCAAGTCGAAGTTGCAAATCTCTTATGAGATTTTTATGAAAAATCAAAGAAGACCAAAGAGAAAACCGGGAATAAAAACAAAGGCAGCCTTCATCAAAGGCTGCCTTCATAAAAAACTTTGTCTTAAGAACGGAGAACAGCGCCCATCTCATCTAAAGCCTTGAGGACCTTCTTCATGGCTCCATCGGTCTCCTCATCGGTGAGGGTACGGTCGGGAGCGCGGAAGGACAAACTCCATGCTACGCTCTTTTTGCCGTCAGGAACCTGTTGACCCTTATAAACGTCAAAGAGAGAAACTCTCTCCAGAATAGGACCAGCAGCCTTCTGGATAGCTTTCTTCATATCCAGGACCGGCAAAGCATCATCACAGAGCACCGCAATATCCCGGGCAGTCGCCGGATATTTGGGCAGAGGCTTATATTCCTTGGATACGCAGCGCAGATCAAAGAGGGCGGAGGCGTCCAATTTGGCGGCGTAGACCTTGGTATTAATGCCATAGTTTTGCAGCACAAGGGGATGAATTTCACCAATCGTGCCGATGTCCCGTCCATCTTTGCTGATGCAGGCACACCGGCCAGGATGGAAGGTGGGGTTATCGCTGACAGCGGATACATCATAATCGGCAATTCCCAGCACATCCAGCAGCGCCTCTACTACGCCTTTGAGGGAGTAGAAATCATACTGTTCCCCATACATGCCCAGGGTTACCTGAACGTTTTCGTCAGGCAGGGGATTTTCTGTGGGGATATATTCGGGAGAAAGCTCAAAAAGAGCTGCGCTTTCGTTGCGGTTATTATAGTTTTTGGCCAGAATCTCCAGCATAGAGGGGAGGGTGGTGGTGCGCATAACGCTGGTATCCTCGCCCAAGGGGTTTTGGATGGTGACGCATTTGCGCAGGGGGCTATCCTCTGGCAGCCGGATTTTGTCATAGTATTTGGGGCTGATGAAGGAATAGGTCATAATCTCATAGAGCCCCTGGCTGAGCAGAGTGTTGCTGACGGTCCGTTCAAATTTCTGCTGTTCGGTCAGATGGCCTTGGGCTGTACCCCGGATGGCGGTGACAGGGATTTTATCATAGCCGTAGAACCGGGCGATTTCCTCTGAAATGTCAGCTTTATGCTCCAGATCCGGGCGGGAGGAGGGGACAATGATATCGTCTCCATCCATAACGCAGCCGACCCGTTCCAAATAGTCCACCATCTGCTCCCTTGGGATGTCAATGCCGAGGAAGCGGTTGGTCCAGTCCACATCCAGTTTGATACGGCGCTGGGCCTTATCCGAGTTGTCCACATCCACATAGCCGCCGATGACCTCGCCCGCTCCCAGCATTTCGATGAGCTCGCAGGCACGGTCTACGGCGGGTTTGGTGTTGTTGGGATCCAACCCCTTTTCGTAGCGGCCAGAGCTTTCGGTGCGCAGTCCCAGCTTTTTGGAGGTCAGCCGGACACTGGGACCGTTAAAACAGGCAGATTCAAAAACAATGGTGTCGGTGTCATCCATGATGCTGGAAAATTCACCGCCCATGACGCCTGCAACGGCCACAGGGCCTTTCTCATCGGCGATGACCAGCATGCTTTCATCCAGATTGCGCTCCACATCGTCCAAGGTAGTGATTTTCTCCCCATTTTTGGCGGTGCGGACGGTGATCTTGTGGCCGTTGACATATTTGTAGTCAAAAGCATGCATGGGCTGGCCGTATTCCAGCATGACATAGTTGGTAATATCGACAATATTGTTGATGGGCCGAACGCCGCAAGCCCGCAGACGCTCCCGCATCCAACGGGGAGAGGGCTCAATTTTTACATTTTTGACCATCCGGGCAATATAACGCATGCAGAGTTCCGGATTTTTCACCTCTACCTGAAGCAGATCATTGACATCCCCGTCAGTGCCTTTCACCACAGGGGTGTGGAGCTTTAGGGGCAGGTTATAGGTGGCGGCAGCCTCCCGTGCCAAACCGATGATGGAGAAACAGTCGGGGCGGTTGGAGGTGATTTCAAACTCCACACAGGTGTCGTTAAGGCCTAAAGCCTCTCGGATGTCCTGCCCCAGCTTTACATCTTCATCAATGACCATAATGCCGTCCTCGATGGCGTTGGGAAAGTCGTGTACGGTAAGGCCCAATTCGCCCAGAGAGCAAAGCATGCCGTTGGAGACAACGCCCCGCAGCTTTCCCTTGCGGATTTTTTTGCCGCCGGGCAGCGTAGAGTTGTCCATGGCTACGGGGACCACATCCCCTACCGTTAGGTTGGTGGCGCCGGTGACAATCTGGATGGGCTCACCAGAGCCTACATCTACCTGACATACGACCAGCTTGTCCGCATCAGGATGCTTTTCAATGGAGAGGATTTTTCCCACGATCACATTGCTGATCTCACTGCCTTCTACAGTGTAACCCTCAACTTTAGAACCGGACAGGGTGATAGCTTCGCAGAAATCATGGGGTTTGGCGTCAATATCGACAAAGTCGGATAACCATCTCATGGATAAATTCATAGAAAAACCATTTCCGCCGCTACCGCAAGCGGCAATTTACTGTCAAAAGCTCCAGCGGATGAATTTGGAGCAAGTATTTACAAAATGGATGGATTAAAACTGGTCAAGGAAGCGCAGGTCGTTTTCGAAGAACAAGCGCAGGTCGTCGATACCAAAACGGCGCATGACGATTCGTTCCAGACCCATGCCAAAAGCAAAGCCGCTGTATTCCTCTGGATCCACATTACAAATTTCCAGAACTTTGGGGTGAACCATACCACAGCCCAAAAGCTCGATCCATCCCTCGCCTTTACACAGCCGGCAACCTTCGCCATGGCAGGCAAAGCACTGGATGTCCAGTTCTGCGCTGGGCTCGGTGAAGGGGAAGTGATGGGGGCGGAAACGAACCACCGTATCCTCGCCATAAAGCCGTTTGACGAAAATCTCCAAGGTGCCTTTGAGATCCGCCATGGTAACGCCTTTGTCTACAACCAAGCCCTCAATCTGATGGAAGAGGGGGGAGTGGGTGGCATCCACGGCATCGGAACGATAGACCCGGCCGGGAGCGATGACCCGGATGGGAGGCCTTTGTTTCTCCATGACCCGGATCTGCACCGGTGAGGTCTGGGTGCGGAGAAGAACATTGTCATTAATATAGAATGTGTCTTGGGTATCCCGGGCCGGATGGTTCTTGGGGATGTTGAGCGCTTCAAAGTTATAGTAGTCGAGTTCCACCTCCGGGCCCTGGGCAATGTCGAAGCCCATACCCAGGAATATCTCTTTGATTTCGTCCAATACCAGGGTCAGGGGATGCTTTTTGCCCAGAGGATGCCGTTTGCCGGGCATGGTCACATCCAGCCTTTCGCTCTCCAGCTGAGCAGTCAGCTGAGCTGCCTTGAGTTCTTCATTGCGGGCTGCGATAGCGTTTTCAATATTAGTGCGGATTTCGTTGGCCAGTTGGCCGATGACCGGGCGCTCCTCCGCAGAAAGCTTCCCCATCTGTTTGAGGATGGCGGTCAGTTCTCCTTTTTTGCCCAGGAACCTGACGCGAAGGGCGTCAACTTCCTTCATATCCTGCGCGGCGTGGATCAACTGCTCCGCCTGCTGCCGGATTGCGTTTAACGCTTCTTTCATTGTGTTCACCTCATCTATAGTTTTCATTGTTTGCACCAAATTTTCCCGGCGCTGCTCACGGCAGAAGGCAATAAAAAAAGCCTTCATCCCCATCGACAACAGGGACGAAAGCGCACATTGCGTTTCCGCGGTACCACCCGGATTTTTGCATCAAGAGCAAACACTCTGCCGCTCTGTAACGGGAGCATCACCCGTCGGCGCCTACTTACGAACGTTTCAGCGCCGCCGCTCGTGAGTGAACTTCACATCCCTTGACCCCGGCGGACCAGTTTTCAGCCGATGACCAGCCCTCTCTGCTCCGGCAATGGGAAGCTACTCTCTCAGTCTTTGCGTTTGTGTTTTATCTTAGCACAGAAATGATCCCTTTGCAAGAGCTTTTTCCCATGTTTACGGGAAAAATCCGCTTTTCTTCGCTGAAAAGAAAAGAAGAAAAAGAGGGCAAAGAAGGACAGACTATGCTATAATATGTGACAAAGAAAATGCCGGGAGGGAAACAGATATGGTATATGCCGGAGTGGATCTCATCGAGATTGGCAGGCTGAAACGCTGCGTCCAGCGTCCCCACTTTATGCAGCGGGTGTTTTCGGAGGAAGAAAGGAACCTATTTCTATCCAAAGGGAATCCTCTGCCTACCATAGCAGCTAATTTTGCCGCCAAGGAAGCGTTTGGCAAAGCCATGGGCACCGGAGTGCGGGGGTTTTCCTTGACCGAAGTGGCGACATTGCGGGATGAGGCCGGCCGGCCCTATCTTCATCTGACCGGCAGAGCAAAACAGCTGGCGGAACAGCGGGGAATGAATTTTTCCGTTTCCATCAGCCATACCAAGGAGTATGCCATCTGCTTTGTGACAGCGGTGAGCGATCACGAATAAGAAGGAGGATACATCATGGCAATTGCAACATCCAAAGAAATGAAGGAGATCGAAGCTGGATCTCTCCAATATGGACAGACCTATCTGTCCCTTATGCAAAACGCAGGAGATAGAGTGACGGAGGCTATTGAAGAGAAGATGGAGGTGTCCGTGATTCGATGTGTTATCTTCTGCGGACACGGCAACAACGGCGGAGACGGTTATGTTGTGGGAAAAAACCTTCTGGCAAGGGATGCCAAGGTGCTTTTGGTCATGGTCCACAAGCCGCCGGTAACCCCCGACGCTGTAACTATGTATGAGCGGGCCAAAGAAGCTGGCGTGGAAATTGTCTCTTTTGAGGAGGATCGGGAAGAGGTATACAGATGGATGTCCCATTGTGATGTGACGGTGGACGCCATCTATGGTACCGGTTTTCATGGGGAATTGGACGACACGGTGAAAGAAATCGCCGCACTGATTGTCAAAAGCGATACCTGTACCTTTGCAGTGGATATCCCCAGCGGAGTAGAAGCCAATACCGGACGGGTGGCCGCTGGTGCGGTTCGGGCAAATTATACCGTTACCTTTGACTGCTATAAGCCCGCCCATCTTCTTTTAGAATCTGCGGAAAACTGCGGTTGTGTTATGTTAGCTGATATCGGAATTGACCCCAGAGTTCATCAGCAGGTTCCCCTTTCCCATACCCATCTGACCAACGGCTTTGCATTTTCCCAGATCAAGAAGCGGCCCCGCAACTCCCATAAGGGCACCTATGGCAGGCTCCTCAATCTGTGCGGCAGTGTGGGGATGTGCGGTGCGGCCCTGATGTCCACTACTGCCGCTCTGCGGTGCGGCGCCGGGCTTGTGACTTTGGGAACAGTAGAGGAGCTGACAGTACCGGTGTCGGTGCGCCTCACTGAATCCCTGTTCCTGCCTCTGCATGCCAATGACAGTGGACGGATCTCGGCCCAGAATCTGCCTGGGATTTTGGAAAAGCTGAAAACAAGTAACGCCTGCCTGATAGGCTGCGGACTGGGACTGGATGAAGATACCGTCCAGATTGTCCAGGAAGTGCTCCAGAAGGCAGATTGTCCCGTTGTAGTGGATGCCGATGGTATAAATGCCCTGGCACAAGACATAGATATATTAAAGAAAGCCAAAGCCCCTGTGATCTTGACTCCGCATCTGGGAGAGATGTCCCGGCTATGTGGAAAAACTGTGTCTCAGATTGTAGCTGACCGCTACAACATTGGAAAGCATTTCGCCCAGGAATACGGTGTGACCCTGGTTCTCAAGGGGACAAATACCCTGGTGTTTTCCCCAGAAGGTCAGGTCTATATTAATACCAATGGCAACCCCGGACTTTCTAAAGGTGGAAGCGGGGACATCCTGGCCGGGATGATTGCCTCTTTTGTGGCCCAGGGACTCCCTGCCGACATTGCAGCGGCCTGTGGAGTGTATCTTCACGGCGCGGCGGCGGACCGTTGTTCCAAACGGCTGTCGGAATATGGAATGCTTCCCACCGATATGCTGACGGATCTGTGCCACATTTTTGCCGAAAACGGGAGGTAACCAGGCGGATAAAATAGAGCAGGGTGAAAGCGGGCTTTCTTCAAATTTCATGCCGCCCCGGCGGCGGAATGGAGACGAAGGAAATATGAAGCGGGTTATTTCTTTGCTCTTAGCCGTTCTTTTATCCGTGTCGGTACTTGCCGGCTGTAAGGAGGCCTCCACAGGTGGGGAGGCGGCACTCAGCGAAGCCCAGATAAGCGAGAAGCTCCAGACGGATTTTGCCTCCTCTGCCAAGATCAAGTATAAGGGGATGGAAGCCGAAGCTCAGATCAAGAAAGAAGGCGGAGGCTGTACCGTTGATTTTACAGCCCCGGAGAATCTGGCAGGAATGCAGTTCGATCTGTCCGATGAAAAGCTGGGGATTAGCTATAAAGGCTTTCATGTGGATATCGACCCCAATTCCGCAGTGGGAGGAGCAGTAGTGAAGCTGCTGGTAAAAGCACTGACTACAGCCGCGGAGAAAAACGGGGTGGATATTTCGGTGGAAAAGGATGTTGTTGAGATTGTGTCCAATCAGCAGAGCTTCCAGTTTTCCCTGCGGTTGGACGGGGAGAGCGGGAATATTTTAGACTTGCAAATTCCCGATGAAGAGCTCGACATCAGTTTTGAAAATTTTACCTTTTTACAGTGAGAAAAGGCCCTGGCTCCAAAAGCCAGGGCCTTTTGACGACGAGAAACAGGGTTCAGTCTACGCCAGTAATTGATTATGAAAGGGCCATATTCGTTTTGTTGGTTGTAGGAGGATAGGGGAAAAAGGGGAAAAGGTATAATCTTCATGTGATAAAATGAATCAATGGGAAGGAGAGGGGACCATGCTGTTGGGTATAATATTGGGGCTGATTTCCGGCGTCACGTTGTGTGTGGGTGTTTTGGCGCTTCAAAAGAAAGGCTGGGGAAGAGGCACCATACAGATTATATTAAGCCTAGCGGCACCTGCGCTGGTCCTTTGGTGGTGCTCAAGAAAACGCTACTTTGCTTTTGGCGGCAGTGATTGGGAGTTTTTGGTGCAATCAGCGCGGGTGGATCGAATGGCCTTTCCGTGGATCATCCTTTTTGTGTATCTTCTTATGATAGCTTTCTTCATTGTCACCGTGATCTGGCTGAAAAAGAAACAAACTTTTTAATCGAGGTTGTATCCTTTGCGTTTTCAAGCGCCTTGGAGCTGGATGAAAGCCACAGGACGTTTTTTTGCTATGTTTGGATGGTAGAGAAAGAGGCTGTATGACGGTCAAAAACAGAGGGAGGGCAATATAATGAAAACGGGCCCCCAAAGCCGGGGCGAAAGGGACGTGCCGCGTATGCAGTACTGTCTCCCAATGAGTTGTGGCGAAAGGGATAGATTGCTCCTGTAAAACACAGAGGCAAGCCGATGATAAAAAGCAATTTTTTATCATCGCCATGATTAAGTTTTGTCTTTTGGGGGAACAATAAGCTCAGGATGCATCCGAGTAAATCAAAGGCGGAGCGTGAGTCAGCGTGACTGTCAAACGAGGCGATATTTACTATGCGGATCTCAGCCCTGTAGTCGGTTCCGAACAGGGAGGATTGAGGCCGGTACTCATAGTACAAAATGACGTGGGGAACCGTTACAGCCCTACGGTCATAGCAGCCGCCATCACCAGCCAGAAGGAAAAAACAAAGCTTCCAACCCATATTGACGTCAGCGGTACCCAGTGCGGGCTTTCCCGAGATTCCGTAGTGCTGCTGGAACAGATTCGGACCATTGACAAAAGACGGCTCAAGGAGAAAATGGGGAGGCTGGACGACGGCGCAATGGAACCGATCAACAAAGCACTTTCTATCAGTTTTGGATTGCCAGACGATCATCGGCGCTAGTGAGGATACATAAAAGCGTCGGACGTAAAAACAAATGCTGCAGAAGGAATATTATAACGACGCTTTTATGCAGCTTCCAGCGCCGTACAGGATTCGGAAAGATTTTCGGGTGCCTGTAAATAAAAGCAGAGGAGGGCAAAAGCCCTCCTCTGCTTATTTTTCTTCTTTTATATAGCCCGACTTCGCCTTAAAGTGTCAGCATCATATTGGCGCATTTATTGACATCGCCGCAGCCTAGCGTGATGACCAGGTCGCCGTCCTCTGCGTGGCTCATGACATATTGGGCGATCTCAGGAAACTCAGGAAACCATACACACCCCTCGATTTTCTCCGCCAGATCCTTGGCGTAGATGTTATAGGTGTTTTTTTCCCGCGAGCCCATGATTTCAGAAAGGACCACTTGATCGGCGATGGAGAGGGACGCTGCAAAATCATCCAACAGCATTTTGGTCCTGGAATAGGTAAAGGGCTGAAATACCGCCCACACCTTTTTATAGTGCATGGACTTGGCAGCCTCTAATGTGACCTTGATTTCCGCCGGATGGTGGGCGTAATCGTCGGCAATAGTAATGCCCCGCACCTGACCGAGAATCTCAAAACGGCGTTTGGCCCCGCCGAAGTGGGACAGTCCCGCGGCCGCCTGCTCCGGGGTGGCGCCGGCCTGGAAAGAGGCCACAGCAGCTGCGACTGCGTTGAGAACGTTGTGATGGCCGGGAACAGCGATGACCATCCGGGACAATCGGCCGTCTGCCTTGCTCCACAGCTCAAACTGGGTATGCCGTTCCGAGATCACCTGAATATTCCGGGGAAAATAGTCGTTTTCTTCCCCAAAGCCAAAGGTAATCACCTTTTTGTCGAGCCCTTCCAGAGCCTTCATGGAGTTTGCATCGTCACCATTGACCAGGATAGCCTTGGTGGCGTTGGAGGCAAACTTGTGGAAAGATTTGATGATATTTTCCACTGTGCCGAAGTAGTCCAAATGATCGGCATCTATGTTGAGGATGACTGCAATATCAGGATAAAGCTTTAAAAATGTGTCAACGAATTCACAGGCTTCACATACCATGGTATCACTTTCTCCCACCCGGCCGCTTCCGCCGATGAGAGGGAGTTTTCCCCCGATAACCGCAGTGGGATCCAAATTTGCCTCCACCAAGATCTGGGTAATCATCGAGGTAGTGGTGGTCTTTCCATGGGTGCCGCTAACACAGATGGCGTTGGAATACTGACCGGTGACAATCCCCAGCAGCACAGAGCGTTCAATGGCAGGCACATCCGACTCCATTGCGGCAATGAGTTCGGGATTGTCGGCCATGATAGCCGCTGTGTAGACGATAAGGTCCGCCCCTTGGATATTCTCGGCCCTTTGTCCCATAAAAATCGGGATGCCAAGGGCCCGCTCCGCAGCTAGAGTATCGGTTTCATTATTATCAGAACCGGTGATATAATAACCTTTTTTATGGAGAATCTGCACCAGGGGATACATACCAGATCCACCGATGCCGATAAAATGGAGATGCTTTTTCCCCTGCAATATGTGAATGTCCGCGTGGGTCACTTTGGCCATGGATGTATTCAAACCTTTCTATGGAAAATCTGCATGAAGCTGCCTTTTCTATTATATTGCGCTTTGCCCATAAAATAAACACTTTTCTAAGATTTTTGTGGTGGGAAGGCAAAAAAAGGCTCCAAATGAACTTTTTTGTTTTTTTCCAGTGAGATGCTTCTGTCATGAATAACCTTTTCCCAATTGCTTCATAATTAACAGTGTAAACATGCAGAGATTTTGACAAAGAAAGGGAAAATGCCATGAATATTACAGACATCCGTATTCGAAGAATTTATCAGGACACCCGGCTGAAGGCGCTGGTATCTATTACAGTGGACAATGACCTGGCGGTCCATGACATCAAGGTCATTGAGGGGCCGGAGCGACTTTTTGTAGCTATGCCCAGCCGCAGGGAGGAGAGTGGTACGTTCCGCGATATTGTCCACCCCATCACCCCTGAGGCTCGACGCATGATGGAGAGCATGATATTGGAGCGCTATCACGAACACCTGGCTCTTCTGGAGGAAGAGGCGGAACAGGAACACCGCCAGTAAAGGGAAAAGTATAGGCTGCAGTCCCAATAAAAATGGAACTTGTTTGGATAGGTCCTCATAGGATATAGAAGAAAATCCTGTGAGGACTTTTTATTTGGAAACAGATAGTTTTGCTTATCAGGCCAGACAGAAGAATACAGACAGTCTATAATTTTGACGGCTGGGAGGGTTCCCTTGTGAAAGAGATGAAGACAATTGCAGTGGTGGGAGGAGACCTGCGGCAGATGTATTTGGCACAGGCATTTGTCCAAAGCGGCTATACCGTGTATGCGGTAGGCTTTGATGAGGGTGTGGAACCGCCCGAAGGTATCATCATGTCTGACCGTGCTGATATTGCGCTTTCGCTATGCGATGCTGCCATTTTTCCGTTGCCCATGACACTGGATGGCAAGACGGTGAATATGCCCCTCTCCAAGCACACCTTGGATCTTGATGATTGCGCAAAGCAGCTTCCGCCGGCATCCCTGGTCTTTGGGGGGCGGATAGATGAAAATACACAAGCTATTTTTGAGAGGACAGGACATCCTATTGAAGACTATTTCAGACGGGAGGAATTCGCGGTACATAACGCCCAGGCGACAGCGGAGGGAGCGGTGGAGATCATCTTGCGGGAACTGCCTACCACCATCTATCAGCGCCGCATTCTTGTAACCGGTTTTGGCCGTATTTCTAAAGCACTGGTGCGAATTCTCACCGCTATGGGAGCGAAGGTGACGGTAGCGGCGAGAAAATACGGCGATCTTGCTTGGGCCGAAATTTGGGGATGCCAGGGAGTTCATCTCTCAAATCTGGCCGAATGCATTGGGGAGCAGGACGTGGTCGTCAATACCGTACCTGCCGTGGTTCTGCCCCGACAGATGCTTTCCCGGCTCAGTTCCAGCTGCCTGCTGGTTGATTTGGCATCCAAACCCGGCGGTGTGGATTTTGAGACAGCCAAGCAACTGGGGCTGAAAACCATCTGGGCGCTATCCCTCCCTGGAAAGGCCGCCCCGGTGACGGCCGGAGAAATTGTAAAGAACACCATTGTTAATATGATTGCCGAGAGGAGGGAAAGAGATGGAAAAAATTAGAGTAGGGTTTGCCATGTGCGGCTCATTCTGTACATTCTCCAAGGTGCTGCCAGAAATAGAGCGTCTTGTGGAGTTGGGCTATGATGTGGTACCTATCATGTCAGAGTTTGCCTATGCAACCGATACCCGATTTGGAAAGGCGGAGGATTTTATTGCACAGGTCGAGGAGATGACAGGGAAAAAGATCATCCATACCATTGATGAGGCTGAACCCATCGGCCCTAAAAAGCTTTTGGATGTGTTGGTCATCGCCCCCTGCACAGGAAATACCCTGGGAAAACTGGCCTGTGGGATCACCGATTCCAGCGTAACCATGGCGGCCAAAGCACACATCCGCAACGCAAAGCCGGTGGTTATTGCCGTGTCCACCAATGACGGCTTAGGGGCTTCGGCCAAGAACATCGGGATGCTGCAAAATGCAAAATATATCTATTTTGTTCCCTATGATCAGGATGATCATATCCATAAACCATCGTCCCTGGTAGCAGATTTCACCCAGATTGCACCTGCTATCCAAATGGCGCTGAAAAACGTGCAGATTCAGCCTGTCATTCGGTAAATAGCATAAAATGCAGGAAACATTTTGTTTCCTGCATTTTTGATGGAAAAAAGTGCGGGTTCATCTTGCATTTTGCAGCCCAAGCGGATAAAATGAAAGAGAACGGCAAAGAGCGGGAGCGCATTTTTTCGCCTAAAACGCCCCTGTGATAGAGACCGGAAAGGATGAAGACAATACCATGAGCGTAGATTTACTGGCGATGATTGAGGGCAAGATGTCCAGCTTTTCCAAAGGGCAAAAGCTCATCGCCCGCTACATTATAGAGCATTATGACAAAGCGGCCTTTATGACGGCCTCCAAGCTGGGCCAAACGGTCGGAGTGAGCGAATCCACGGTGGTCCGTTTTGCGTCAGAGGTAGGTTTCGAAGGCTATCCCCAGTTGCAGCGCAATATCCAGGAGATGATCCGCAACAAATTGACGGCGGTGCAGCGGATGGAGGTCACCAATGAGCAGATCGGCAATTCCGACGTGCTGGAAAAGGTGCTGAATCTGGATATTGAGAAAATCCGCCGGACCTTGGATGAAACCTCAAAGGAGGATTTTACCGCGGCAGTGGAGGACATTACAGCGGCAAAAAATATCTATATTCTGGGAATCCGCAGTTCCGCCACCTTGGCTGGATTTCTCAGTTTTTATTTTAACCATCTGTTTGAAAATGTACGGCTTGTCAACACTTCCAGTACCAGCGAGATGTTTGAGCAGATGCTGCGCATCGGCAAGGGAGATATTTTTATTGGCATCAGCTTTCCGCGCTATTCCAAACGGACGGTTAAGGCGCTGAAATATGCTTCTGATATGGGTGCCACAGTGGTGTCCATTACCGACAGCAAAATGTCCCCCATCGCCCAAGGGGCAGACCATCTGCTCCTTGCGAGAAGTGACATGGCTTCTTTTGTGGATTCCCTGGTTGCTCCCCTGAGCCTGATCAATGCCCTGATTGTGGCGGTTGGTCTCAAGAAAAAGGATGAGATTTCCAAAACCTTTTCTAAGCTGGAGCGGATTTGGGATGAATACAACGTCTATGAAAAGATAGAAGACGAAGACAATACGGATCATCAGTTTTGAATGAAAGTAGGGAAGTCATGGAGCAAAAGATAGTGGTCATTGGCGCCGGCGCCGCAGGGCTGATGGCGGCGGGACAAGCTGCCAGACGGGGACGGTCTGTCCTGATGATAGATAAAAATGATCGTCCTGCCCGGAAGGTGATGATCACCGGAAAGGGCCGGTGCAATGTGACCAATGACTGCGACAATGAGACCTTTCTCAAAAATATCCGCTCCAACCCCCGCTTTCTCTATTCCGCTATCGCGGGATTTTCCACCGCCGATACCATGGAGTTCTTTGAGAATCTGGGCGTGCGGCTAAAGACGGAACGAGGCAACCGGGTTTTCCCCGTCTCGGATCGTGCTGCCGACATTGTGGATGCCCTCAGCGCGTTTGCGAAGGGTGCGGGCGCCCGTTATCAAAAGGGGCGCGTAGAGAAGATCTTATTCGGGGCAGAGGGCGTGGAAGCTGTTGTATTGGCAGATGGGGAAACCATCGCTTGTACTGACGTCATTGTGGCGACAGGGGGAGAGAGCTACCCGGGAACAGGTTCCACAGGAGATGGGTACCGGCTGGCTAGGATGCTGGGCCATGAGGTGACCCGAATCCGTCCCTCTCTGATCCCGATTGAAACGGAGGACAGCTTTTGCAAAGAAATGCAGGGGCTTTCTCTGCGGAACGTGACACTGACGGTCACCAAAGGAAAGAAAAAGATGTTTTCAGAGCTGGGGGAGATGCTTTTTACCCATTTTGGCGTATCAGGTCCCCTAGTCCTTTCAGCATCATCCCATATGGATGATGAAATAATGGGAGAATATGTACTGCATATTGACTTAAAGCCAGGACTTTCTCCTGAACAACTGGATGCACGGCTGCTCCGGGATTTTGAAAAATATAAAAACAAGGATTTTTTGAATGCTCTAGGGGATCTTTTGCCAAGGAAAATGATTCCGGTGATGGTGCGGCGCTCGGGTATTGAGGGGACAAGCAAGGTCCACCAAATCACACGTCAGCAGCGCCGGAACCTTGTGGAACTGGTGAAAGACTTTACCATCATACCCAAAGCATTCCGCCCTATCAATGAAGCCATTGTAACGGCCGGCGGAGTCAGTGTCAAACAGGTGGATCCCAAAACTATGGAGTCCAAACTCTGCCGGGGCCTTTATTTTGCAGGAGAAGTGCTGGATCTAGATGCTTATACCGGAGGGTTTAACCTGCAGATTGCCTTTTCTACCGGTTTTGCGGCTGGAACCCATGTATAAAATAAGCTTGAGGGAGTATTGTTATGAAAGCGGTTGCCATTGACGGGCCTGCCGGTGCGGGCAAGAGCACCATCGCCAAGGCGGTGGCGGCAAAACAGCAGTTTATCTATGTGGATACCGGCGCATTGTATCGGTCTATCGGCCTCTATGCCGTGCGCTGTGGCAAGGATTACTCAGATGGGACCCAGGTGATTCCCTTGCTGCCGGAGATCAGTCTCCAACTGCGGTATGTAGAGGGGATTCAGCGGGTTTTCTTAAATGGGGAGGATGTCAGCGACCTCATCCGCACCCCGGAGATCGCCATGGCGGCGTCGGGAGTGTCGGCCATCCCACAGGTACGGGAATTCTTGTTTGATCTACAGCGGGATATGGCCAAGGAAAACAATGTGGTGATGGATGGCCGGGATATTGGCACTGTGGTGCTGCCCGATGCAGATGTGAAAATCTTCCTCACGGCGTCGCCAGAGGCGAGAGCACATCGCCGGCATGACGAACATCTGGCCAAGGGGGAAAAGGTTTCCTATGACGATATTCTCCAGGATGTCATTACGAGGGACTACAATGATTCCCATAGAGCGGTGGCTCCGCTGAAACAGGCGGAAGACGCCGTTTTGGTAGATACCACCAATCTTGATTTAGAACAAAGCATTGAGACAGTTATGAAAATTGTGGAAGAAAAGATATAGCATCGACCTATTGACGAAAGGACAAGCGGGGACGATCCCGAGGAAGAGTATCATGAGTTTTTATGGATTTGCCAAAGTGATCGCGTGTAATACGCTGAACTGGTTTTTTAAAGTAAGGATTGAGGGAAAAGAAAATATCCCGCCCGAGGGCGGCTATATTCTCTGCGCCAACCATCGCAGCTATGCCGATCCGGTATTTGTGGGCGGTGCCACACCTCATCAATTGCATTTTATGGCCAAGGCGGAGCTTTTTAAAAACCCGTTTTTTAGTTTTTTGATTCGCCATCTGGGCGCTTTTCCCATTGAAAGGGGAAAAGGGGACACCACAGCGATAGAGACAGCCATTGGGTTACTGAAAAGCGGAAAGGCCATGGTCATGTTTCCAGAGGGTACCCGTTCTAAAGACGGAAAGCCCCTGCGCGCGAAATCGGGCGTGGCTATGCTGGCCTATCAGACGGGGGCGGATATCCTCCCCATGAGCATTAGCTTTGGGAAAAAACTGCATTTCCGGTGCGGGGTTACCATCCGGATCGGAAAGCTTATTAAAAATGAGGAGCTGGGGATCACCGAATTGGTTCCCTCTCAACTCAAGTTTGCAAGTAACCTGATTATGGAACGGATTGTGGAAAACCTTGATCCGGTGGAATAGTTTGCGAGGAAGATTTTTCAGGAGGAAGAAAGATGCCGGTAACTGTGGCACAAACCGCGGGCTTTTGCTTTGGAGTGGAACGAGCGGTTCAAATGGTGTATGATACTTTGAGGCGTGGGGAGAAGGTCTGTACCTTGGGCCCGATTATCCATAATCCGCAGATGGTAGAGGAGCTCAGCAAGGAAGGCGCATCCATCGCAGATTCAGTAGCCCAGGCGCCACAGGACAGCACATTGGTGATCCGTTCCCACGGCGTGGGAATGAAGGCTTATGATGAGATCGCCGCCCGAAACTTGCATTGTGTAGACGCTACCTGCCCCTTTGTGGCAAAGATCCACGCCATTGTGTCAGAAAAGTCCCGGCAGGGCAACGTTGTACTCATTGCCGGCAATGCCAATCATCCCGAGGTACAGGGGATCTGCGGCCACTGTCTGGGACCTGTTTACGTTTTTCAAACACCGGAAGAACTCACAAAAATTGCGCAAAAAAATTCAGAATTGCAGAAAAAACCGGTCATTTTAGTTTCCCAGACGACTTTTAATAAAAAGGTGTGGGAAAAATCCGTAGAAATGGCGAAAAAAGTATATACAAATCTCGAGATTTTTGCTACAATATGTAGTGCTACGGCTAGGCGGCAAGAGGAAGCGATTTCTCTGGCCGGGAAGTCGGACTTAATGATAGTTGTCGGTGGACGTCACAGCTCTAATACGTTAAAGCTGTTTGATATATGCAGCGGAATATGTGAAACTGTTTTGATTGAAACGGCGGAAGAACTGTTTGACTATGATTTCGGCGGCAAAATCAAGGTTGGCGTTACTGCCGGAGCATCAACACCGGCTTTTATAATTAAGGAGGTACAAACAACCATGAGTGAAATTTTGAACAACAATAACATCGAGGAAGATGTGAATTTTGAGGAGGCTTTGGAACAGTCCCTCAAAAGTACATATAATGGAGAGAAGGTAACAGGCATTGTCACTGGCATTGCGCCCAATGAGATTTCTGTGGACATCGGCACCAAGCACGCCGGCTATGTGCCCCTCCATGAACTGACTGATGATCCTACCGCAAAACCCGAAGACATTGTCAAAAAGGGCGACGAGATCAACCTGATTGTTGTCCGTGTCAATGATGTTGAGGGTACCGTCATGCTTTCCAAACGCCGTTATGATGCCATTGCTGGTTTTGAGAAAATCTGTGAGGCTGCTGAGAGTGGCGAGATCCTGGAAGGTGTTGTTGTCGAAGTGGTCAAAGGCGGCGTCATCGCTACCACCAACGGTGTGCGGGTCTTCATCCCGGCATCCCAGGCCACTGCCAGCAGAAACGACAGCTTGGATGATCTGCTGAAAAAGCAGGTTAGATTTAAGATCCTGGAAGTAAAACCGGAGCGCCGTCGTGCTATCGGTTCTATCCGTGCCGTACTCAGAGAAGAAAGAAAAGCACTGGAAGAGAAGTTCTGGAGCGAAGTGGAAGTGGGCAAAGTTTACCACGGCGCTGTTAAGAGCCTGACCTCCTATGGCGCATTTGTCGATCTGGGTGGCGTGGATGGTATGGTCCACATTTCCGAGCTCTCCTGGAGCCGGATTAAGCACCCGTCTGAGGTGTGCAACGTAGGCGATGTACTAGAAGTCTATGTCAAGGATATTGACGCTGAGAATAAAAAGATTTCCTTGGGCTTCAAGAAAGCAGAAGACAATCCTTGGGAGATCCTCAAGAGAGATTACCCAGTGGGTACTGTTTGCAAGGTGAAGATTGTTTCTATGACCGCTTTTGGTGCCTTTGCACAGATCATTCCGGGCATTGACGGACTGATCCATATTTCTCAGATTTCCACCGAGCGGATTAACAAACCGCAGGATGTTCTTTCCATCGGACAGGAGGTCGAGGTTAAGATTACTGACATCGACTTCGAGAAGAAGAGAATCAGCCTCTCCATGCGGGCACTGATTGAAGAGAGAGAGAAGGCCGCACAGGAGGCCGCTGTCCAGGAGGACATGCAGTCTATGCAGGCATTCGCTCAGCAGCAGGCAGAAGCCGCAGCAGAGGAGTCCGCTCCTGAAAGTGCAGAATAGTTATAGTTGAGAAAACGACGCAGGTGACTGCGTCGTTTTTTATTATGCTTTAGCAAAGAAGCCCCAGCGGTAAGTCGCTGGGGCTTCAAAAACCGCCGGCTATGCCGGTGGGAGTTTAGAGCTTAAGCAAGAAGCAACGTCCAAGCTGCTATAAT